>OMVX01000030.1 GCA_900314605.1 uncultured Methanobrevibacter sp.
CTAGTATTCAATTACCTAATTTCAAGAAAATAGATGCAATATATGAAAAATATTCTAATAAATTATTAGCTGACTATTTAGCTTATCTTGTATAATATTATTTTTAACACTTTTTTCTAATTTCCACCTTTGTTTAATTTAATTCTTTAAACACATATTTTATGAAACTATATTTTTCATAGAAAATACAAAATATAATAAGGCATGGATATTGAATTGGTTATACCCAACCCTCATCGGTTTTACCCTTTTTGTTTCGTTTACAATGTTAAAAAACAAATTTGCTAAATGTTTTTTATAAATAGAATATTGTAATCATATCTATTTAAGTATTTTGCACTTTAATTATTTAGTATAATTGTATTTAGTTTATTAAATGCCGTTGATTAAATTTCATTAAAAAATAAGTATTGTCTATAAGTTTTATTTAATTCATTAAACACTTTTACAAAACAATATTATTTCCATAAATATAATATGAATATATAAAATATAGTATATTAAAAATTTAAATAAGGTTTAGAAAGATAAAATGGAATAGGCACTATTTGAATTAAAAGGATGTAAAATTTTAAGAAAAAATGGTTTAAATTTAAATAATGAATTTGGTATAATATGTTAGAAAAAAATAAGAACCAAAAAAAATATTTGAACAAATGAAAAATTTATTATAAAATAGCAATTATTATATATTATTAACAAAATAAGAATGATTAAAATAAAAAAATATGTTATTTTTTTAAGTATTTTTATAAATAGGGGTGATTTAAATGAAATCATGTAAAAATTGTGGATTGGAAATAGAAGATGATGATAAATTCTGTAAAAACTGTGGTAGCGAAATTATTGATGATAATTCTGAAGAATCTAATCAGACCAAATTTTGTGCAAACTGCGGTTTTGAGATGGATAAATCTAATAAGTTTTGCCCATCATGTGGAAAACCAACTACACCAAATACACAGAGCAACAGTTCTAATGTAGTTGTAAAGACTGAAAAAAGTCCAATTTTAGCTGCAATATTGTCTTTTTTAATAGTTGGTGTAGGTCAAATTTATTTAGGATTAACCAAAAAAGGAATTATTTTGTTTTTTGCAGCAATGGTTTCTGGAGTTTTAACACTACTGCTAATTGGTTGGATATTATGGTTAATTGTATGGCTTTATTCCATATATGATGCATACAATTCTGCAAATAAAATAAATGCCGGAATTAGTGTAGAAGATACAATCGATTTTAACAATTTATAAACAGATTATCTTTAGTTGAATATTGTGGGTGTAGGCTACTCAATTTTATGATTTGCCTTCCCCATTTTTCCATAGCTTGTGGAACAAAAAATAAGCTTTCATACAGAACAAAACAAAATAAATTCAAAAATCTTAAAAAAAAAAAACAGAAAAAAAGAAATGATACAAAAAACTCATTTTTTTAAAATATGTTAACACTTATTTTATGAGGATAATATAAAGTTTAGTTTTTTAGAATTGTAAGTTTAATATATTAAATAATAATTATTATAATATTAGTGTACATGGTTTATCCGTTATTTGTCAAATATCAAAGTTAATATATAGGAATGTGATTATATGTTGTTCGGTTTTATAGACCTTTTAAGTGTAATAGGATTTATAGTAATATTACTACTATTTTGTGGCCTTGTCAGTGTTATTTGTGGTTTATCCTAGAAAAAAATAATATAATCTAAACATAAAAAGTAAAATTTTTTGAATTTTTCTACAAAAAATGATGAAAATTAATTTTATGACTCTATTTTGAAAATCATAAGAAAAGGAAAATAAATAAAATGATTATCAAATGTTTAATAGTAGGAGTAGGGGGAGCAATAGGAACAATAATGAGATATCTGCTTGGGCTAATCCCATTAAATAATACTAATAGCTTTCCCATAAATACATTCTTAATTAACATAATTGGTGCTATTGCAATAGGGTTTATTGTATTTTATGCTATTAAATCTAATTTTGATGAAAAATTGTTATTATTTTTAAAAGTTGGAATCTGTGGTGGATTTACCACATTTTCAACATTTGCAATAGAAACTGGAGACCTACTGAAAAATGGGAATACAACAATAGCTTTAACATATGTTATTTTAACTGTTTTAATAGGAGTATTAGCAGTATTTTTACCAGATATCCTCCTACATAATCAGATAAATTAGAACAAGTAAAAAAAAATTAAAATTGTTTTAAATTAATTCTTTAAATTTATTAAAGAAACTTAAAATTAATAATAAAATAAGATTTTCTTTAAAAAGTATTATTTAAAAGGTAAATATAAATAAGATTTATGATATATAATCTTTTATGGTAGAAATAGATTGGTTTAAATTTGAAAATAAAGATAAGGATTTTCCTTTTTATAGAAAAAACCCATATATCCCAAAGTGGGGTTGGATTGTTTTATTATTTGCAACACCTATAGGATTAGTACTTTCTATAAGTTCTAATATTTTTATTACAATATTATCATGTATTGTTCTTATTCTTCCTGTATTATATTTTTTAAAATGGGATTATAAAGCGATTTTTCAAAAACCTAGTATTAAAGATATACTTCTTGCTGTAGGTCTTTTCGTTGGATATATGGTCTATGCTCTAATTGTAGGTGTTTTATTAGAAAATATTGGGCTTAATGGTGCAACACTTACTCCTGAAACTGTTACCGTAATGACATTTGTTTCTTTAGTTTTCCAATTAATGAGTGAAGAATTTGTTAAATTCATTCCATTTATGTTCTTTTTACGTGTAAGTTATAAATTTTCCAATAAACGTAAATTATCTACAATTTTATCGGTTGTTATTGTAATGATATTTTTCGCATTATTACATTCATTTAACCTAGAAACATTTTTATTTGCATTAAGTATACAAGGTTTAGGATCAATATTTGAATTTATAGGGTATATTAAAACTAAAAATATATTAGTATCTTATATTACACATTTATGCACTGATATTTTTATCTTTTCACTACTATTTTTAGGTATTTAGAAATTAATTATTTAATTTCTTTTAAAAGTATCTTAAACCTATTATCTTTTAATTAATTTTTTATTTTTTCATGTTTATTTTATAATTTAGATTTGATAACTAATCATAAATTATATTTAATCATTTTTCAATTAGCTGATGATTTTTTAGCTCAATTTTAAGATTTTTGATTTCATCAAGTGTTTTCATTTGTTTTTTCAATTTTTTGATTTCGTGTTCAAATCAAAACATCTTATTCTTAATTCCAGTTCCCAATAATGAGATGACTTTAACATATTATTAAAAATAAATCTTGTTCTTTCATCGATTAATGAAAAATCAATATTATTTTTAATTTCATCTTCATTGTTTTTTAAATCGGTTTTCAAGCAATCAAAAAAAATATTCTTTGTACCCATCATCAATGTTAATAAATCTGTAACTGATTTTAGTGAAATTTTTAAGAAATAATTTCTCTTTAACATCATTATAATAACCAACATTCTTAATTTTTCTAATCCATGGATTATATTTTTCCTCAAAAGGTTCATTTGGGTCATCATTAAAATTTTGAGAACGAAACATGATCAAATCAGTGTTATTTTAGTAGCAATCTTATGCAAAATACTTAAAGCATTTAAATCAATATAATCATCTGAATCTATAAAATAAATGTAATCTCCTGTTGCTTTATCTAATCCCTTATTTCTAGCAGAACCATGACCTAGATTTTTTTGGCTAATAACAGTTATTCTATTATCTTTACTTCCATATTCATTTAATATATTTAATGTATTATCTGTTGACCCATTATTATTTGTTATCATTTAATAATACTTCTTCAAGAACTGTATCACTGTATCAATTAAAAGATTATAGGGTTTTCTATTTATATAATAAACATTTAATGAAAAAAATATATTCAGATAAATAAAAAAAAGAATAAAAAAATAAAATGAAAACATTATACACTTGACCAGTTTCTTAATTTTTCAAGATAATGTCATAAGTTCTTTTCATATTATACAAATTATCTTCAAGCAAATTAACCTTTTCCACTTTAAGGTTCAATTATTTATTCTTATTTCCAATATAATCAAACTTATAACTTTCAAGGGAGATAATAATTTTATACGTATACCTTTTATATATATTTTTTCAGTTCAAATGGATTTTTCTTTTATAAGTACTAATCATACTATTCTTACTTCTGATTCAAAAAATCAATATATTCAGAGGGCATTATAGTATCTAAATCAGCATCAAGTGGATTAGTAAGTCTTTATCGAAATATTTCTAAACATATGTGCAGATTATAAAGTGAATATTTATATAATATAAAAAAAAATAAACTATATTATGAGTGAAAATAATTATAAAATTCCAGATTATATTACATTCGGAAAAACATTTGAAAAATATAAATGGTATAAACCAATACTAGTTTTTGTTATTGGATTAATTATATATGTATTATTACAGTTGGTTATGATAATATTCTTTAGTGGTGTATATGGCAATAATACTGTAGAAAGGATTTTATCTGGAGGGTATGACGTTATAGATACATCTGATGCAGGATTTTATGTGTCATATATATCTGTTATACTCTTTGCTCCTACATTGTATATTGTTTCTAGAATTGTTAAAGATAGACCATTTTCATCTTATAGTTCTTCACGTGGAGGATGGAATTGGAAAATATACTTTAAATGTTTAATAATTCCTTTTATAATATATTTAATTGTTATGATAGGGACCATATTATCTAATGGAAAAATACAAAATACTACTATTACAATATTGCCATTAATTATGGGATTAATTCTTATTCCACTACAATGTATTGCAGAAGAACATCTATTTCGTGGTCTGATTATGCAAACATTAGGATCATGGTTTAATATTCCAATTTTAGCAATTATTGTTCAATCTATAATATTTGCAATGGTACATCCATATAATATCGTTGGAGTAATTGATATAGTAATAAGTGGATTGGTCTTTGGATTTTTAGCATGGAAGACTAATGGTTTAGAATCAGCTAGTGCTCTTCATACAATAAATAATTTAATGGGTTTTTATACTGTTGCTTTAGGATTTGATATATTACAATCTAATATAACAAACAAGGATTTTATCATCAGCATAGTCTGTGCATTAATTTCTGCAATATTAATATATTATATTGGAACTAAATATGAATGGTTTAATGAAAAAACAAGTGAAAATAAATCATAAAATAAAAGAGTTTTATCTTTAAGAATAATTCTCTTATTTTATATTTTTTTGAAATTCAATAAAAATTAGATTTTAACCATTAACTTATTTTTCTTTATTTAATGTTTTCAAAATAACGTTAGATGTGAATTTCTTATAAACTTCAATGAAAAATTGAATAATTGGCCAAATCATCAACATTTTTTAAAAAATAGGCTTTGTAGAAATCATATTTTTTTATTGTTTTAGAGTTAAACATAAACAATAAAAATAATTAAATTTAAGATTTTTTTTTAAAAATTAATGTAAAAATAGAAAAAATTGATTTTTCTAAAAATTTTTCAAAAATCAAATAGATAGGATTTCTACAAAGTCAAAAAATAAAAATAAAAATTATTTTTCGTTAATAATATTTTTAAATGATGTGAAAATCAAATTTTTAAAATCTATATCTTCTTTAGCCTTATCCAATCTATTTAAATCAGTGCGAGTTTCAGGATATTTAGGAACAGCACTACATCCTCCATCGTCTCTTTTAGATATTTCAAAAGTTCCTATCTTTTCAGCAATACGAGTGGTTTCTAATTTATCCATACCTATAAGAGGACTTAAAATTGGTATTTCAGTACCATAACGTGTTGCAAGAATGTTTTTAAGTGTTTGGGAAGCAACTTGTCCTACACTGCTTCCATCAACAATTGCAAGGGCATTCATATCTTTTGCAAGTAATTCTGCTATTTTATACATTCCTGCTTTACATAAGACACATGTCATTTTTTGAGGGCCTTTTTCTATACAATTGTTTAAATAATCTCCATAAGGAACAACTCTTCTTTTAATAGGAGATCCTGAAGAGTATTCTTCTAATTTGTCAACTAAATCATTAAAATTAGCTCTTGCCTTATCTGTTGTAAATGGACTATTATCAAAATGTAAAGCTGTTATTGAACAACCTCTTTTCATCATTAAATATGCTGCAACAGGAGAATCTATACCACTAGATAAAAGGACAATTACCTTACCTTGTGTTCCAAGTGGAAGACCACCAGGACCTTCAATTTTTTCTTTATAAATATATACATCATTATCCCGGACTTCTATAAAAATTTCCACATCAGGATTGGTTAAATCTACCTTTAAAGGTATTGTATCAATTACAACTCCTCCACAAAAAGCACCTAACTCCTGTGATGTGAAATTATGATTACCTAAACGACGAGCCCTTATTGCAAAAGTATAATCTTCTTTAATAAGACTTTCATCAATTAAATGTTTAGTAAATTTAGATAAAGATTGAGTAATATTCTCTTTAGTAGTTTTAGTTTTAATAACTGGAGAATAAGATACAATTCCAAATATTTTATTTAATTTATTTAATGCATAATTAAAATCTTTAGGTTTAAGAAAAAGCCTACCCTGATCTTTTGTGATTTCTCCATCAATGGAAGAGAGAATATTATCCATTAATCTCCTTTCAAATCTTCCTCTGATTTTACTACTTTTTAATGCTAATTCACCATAACGTATAAGAATTAAATCATAATACATATTAACACCTTAAATTTAATAAAAAAAATTAATTATAAGTGAATTTTTGAACTGTAAAAAAAAAATTAATCAATTTGGAAAATAAATAAAATAAAAAAGATAAAATTAGTTTAAAAAAGAAATTAAACTAATTATCAATTAATGAAAATGCTTTATCTAAAGCTTCATTCATCTTATCAGTATTAGGTCCTGCACCTTGTGCTAGACTTGGACGACCTCCACCGCCTCCTCCTAAAATAGATGCAGCATCCCTGATAATATTATTTACTTCTACACCCTCATCTATTGCATGTTGAGATGAAGCAAGTACAATTTTACCTTCATTGTTTCCAATAATGACAACATCTGCTTTATTATTATCTGTAAAGTCTGTTGCAATATTTTGCAAGTCTTTAATATCTCCGTCAATAAGTTCTTTAAGAACCTTTAATCCCTTAACATCTACAATATTACTACTTAGAGTATTTATTTTTAAAGAAGCAATTTCCTCTTTTAATTTATTGATTTCATTTTTATACTGTTTCCATTCGGTGAAGAACCTTTCACAAGTTTTTGGAAGTTGTTCTGATGGAACTTTAAATGTATCTGAACTTTGACGAAGAATATTATTTTCTTCCTGTATAGCATCAACAGCAGCAAGTCCTGCAGAGTATTCAATCCTTTCAACACCATCCTGAACTCTTTCGGTTTTATGGATTTTAATCATACCAATATCTCCTGTTTTAGGAACATGAGTACCTGCACAAGCTTGAACATCAACACCAGGAATCTTAACAACACGTATTTCATTACCTGGAACTAAACCACCTTGGAATAATATTAAACCATAAGTTTTAAGAGCTTCATCTAATGTAAACCAATTAATATCAAGTGCTATATTATCCATAACATAAGAATTTGCTAATTTTTCTATTGCATCTAACTCTTCTTGAGTTATACGTTTATAATGTGATAAATCTATACGAGACCTTTTAACACCATTTTGTGAACCTGCCTGCCAAATATGATCACCTAATATTTTTCTTGCAGCTGCAATGACAAGGTGAGTTGCAGTATGATGTCTTGCATAGCTTATTCTTTTATCCCATAATATTTGACCTTTAACATCTTCACCAATAAATGATTTTAATTTATCATATAAATTATCATCATCACTTTTTACTTGATGTAAGATAATATTGTTAATTTTTGATACCTCTTCAATAAAGTAATCTTTACCTTTAATTGTAACTTTTCCCCCATCTGCAGGTTGACCTCCACCTTCAGGATAGAATATACTTTGATCAAAAATAAGATTAATATTATCTTTAATAATCTCTACACCTAAAAGTTTAGCTTCAAACTCATTTTTAAAGAAGTCTTTATAGAATAGTGAAATAGTTTCAGGATAATCTAATTCGTATATTTCTTTAATTTTCATGTCCTCTTTTTCATGACTATCTGCTACAATAGTAAAGAAATTATCTGGAATATCAACTTTAAAATCATCTCCTGCAAGTTCTTTTACTGTTTCAGGAGGCATACCCTGAGCATCATATAAATCAATTAAGGATTCTAAAGGCATTTCATTTTTACCTTCTTTTTTCAATTTTTTAATAATTTTTTTAACTGTTTTTTTACCTTTTTCGATTGTTGCCCCATATCTTTTTTCTTCAATATTAATAATATTCATAATATGTTCTTGTGAATCACTGATTTCAGGATAAAAATCTTTTAAAAAGTCAAGCTGTATATTCATTACATCAGCAAGAGATTCAGACATATTTAATTGTTTCATATAACGGATTGTTCTTCTTAATATTAATCTTGCCAAATAACCCTCTTTAACATTAGAAGGAATAATTCCATCTGCAAGCATGAATGCTAAACAACGTGTATGATCTGCAATAATATAAATTGCTTCCATAGGTTCAGAGGATGCAAGTAATTCTTCAATTGAAATATTAAGTTTATCTGCTACTTTTTGTCTAAGCATTCTTAAATCTGCATAATTTTCAATATCCATCAATCCTGCAATTCTGGCACTTTCTGCTAAAATCTCTTCATTAAGTTCAACATTAGTAATATTTTTAAGTTTTTCAATAACAGGTGAAAAACAAGAATCATATGCAGTAGCTGTTCCCTGTGAAATCCAAGCAATACGCTCTAAACCATAACCTGTATCAACTACTTTAATAGGAATTTCTTCTCTTCCTCCATCTGGTAAAGTTCTATATTGCATAAAAACAAGTGTAGAAAGTTCTACTCCCCTGCACATAACTTCATAACAAGGTCCTTCATTTCCTCCACCTTCCCACCAAGATGGAATATATGTTATTTCTTTAGTGTTTATTCCTATACTTTCAAAGAATTTATCACATAATTCTATACATCTATCCTCCCAATAAATGAAATTATCAGGAGTATTGATTACAGTATGAGAACCCATTGTAAAACAAGTCATGTGACGACCAGTTCTTCCAACATTATCTACATCATTTAAACGAATAGACGGTTGTTCAATCTCAAGAGGGTTAGCAGGAGGTTTAACAAGACCAGATGTATTCCAAGGTTGGAAACAGAAAATACTAGCACCTACTAAAAAAACATCATCTCTCCATCTTTTAGCAAGAACAGGATAACGTGCTATAGCAGTATGGCCTTCATTTTCAAAAAATTCTCTAAAGACTTTTTGAATTTCATATAAATTATATGGCTTATCAGTTGCAGGGTTTCCAATAAAATCATATTCATCACATGGAGCATCTCCACATGTATCCCTTTCAACTTGAGAATAGAATTCATGCCCACATTTTTTACATTTATATTTTTTATATCCTAATTTCTCAAATATTTCCATTATATCAACTTAAATCTTGATTAAAAAAATTATAATTAGATAAAATTATAAAAAAGATAATTTCTAATAAAAATATATTTATTTTTTTTAATATTTAATATTTGATTATTTTAATAAAAAAACTAATAATTAGTTTAAAAAAAATTAATTATCTAAAAAAAAAGTTAGTAAAATCTAAAATTATAAATTAAATACTAAATAATAAGAATATTATTAAATAAATAAAAATTATATTAAAAAAAAAAGTTATAACAAATTAAGAAAAATCTTAATAAAAAAAAGAGCTTTATAAGTTTTAATTGTAAAATAAAATAAAAAGAGTAAGAAAAATTAGTTTTTAAACTAATTTATCTTGAAAACATAAAGAAAAAATCTAACCGAAGAGAGCACCTAAACCAGCTGCTGCTTCTTCTTCAGCTTCTTCTTCATCTTCCTCTTCTTCTGCTTCTTCAGCAGGAGCAGCATCTGCTGCAGGAGCTGCAGGAGCTGCAGCGACTGGAGCTGCAGATAATGCACTAGATTCCATAGCTTCTTCAATATCAACATCTTCTAATGCTGCGATTAAAGCTTTTACTCTAGCTTCATCAACATCGACGCCAGCTGCTTCGAGAATTTTACTTACGTTTTCTTCATTAATTTCTTTATCAGTAGTATGCAAAATCATTGCCGCATATATATATTCCATGTTATCACCATTATTTTTATTATATAATATTTTAGGTTTATTTAAAACAATAAAAATCTTAAATTATAATTTAACCAAAGAGAGCACCTAAACCTGCTGCTGCTTCTTCTTCGGAATCTTCTTCTTCTACTTCCTCTTCCACTTCTTCTTCTTTTACATCATCTGCTGCTGCTACTGGAGCAGAACTTGCAACATTTGATAATTTATCAGATAATTCACTATCTAATGCATCAGCAGATAATTTACCTGCTATAGCTAACATCTTAGCATTTGCTAAAGCGAAGAGTATATCAGTAGTTCCTGAATTAACAATACCTGCTTCAACTGCAACATTAGTTGCTTTTCTTTGAGCGGTTTGTATAATAGTTGCAATAGTATCTTTTGTAGGTATATTAGCAAAGACAGACAAGTTGAATGCTTTGGTAAATGCATCTTGAACATTTGCAATAGTTTCTTCTTCATCAATTGCAAGAACATCAGATGTATAAACAGCACCTTCTTCAAAAACAGCATGTAAATCGATTCCAACTTCCATAGGTTTAATATCTAATCTAGTTAAAACACTAGCAACCTGTTGGGATACAACTTCACCTGCTTCAACAACAACTGCATCTTTGTCAACTACAATTTTACCCTGGTCAATTTTAGCATTTGCACCAATTTGTTGCAATTCACCTAAAAATGGACCTGGTTGAAAACCTGTATCTCCTTTAGGAACAACTATATCATCTTTTGCAACACTTCCAGCTTTTGCAGGAGCATTAGTTTTACTGTCTTCTAAGATTTTATATAATCTGAAAGGATTCATATCAGTAAATATTAATGCTGGTTGACCAGATAAATGTTCAGAAAGGTTAATAATGTTTTCTTTATTTTTATTGCAATCTTCTAAAGCCAAATTTATGAGATTAATTTTTGATAATCTTATAAGTGCATTACCACAAAGACTTTTCCTCATTTCTTGAAGTTGTCTTGCAGGAATGTTTAAAAGATCTACAACACCTATAACATCATAAGATTCAATTAATTCTTTAATCTCTTTAACTTCGTCTTTTTTCCATTCAGCAACGTGAGCCATTATATCACCCTCACTACTGAACCCATAGTTGTTTTAATATACATGGATTTAATTTGTTTTCTTCCTTTTTCTAAGTGGCGGTCTAAGATTGCAAGAACAGCTTCCATATTTTCAGCTATTTGCTCGTCAGCCATGTCTTGAGTACCAATTAAAACTTGAATAGAAGGTTGTTGTTTAACTCCCACTTTAATAGTATTTTCTAACCTTTCAAGGATTGGAGCTAATTTTATATTTGCAGGTACTGGCCTTGGCATTTTTTTACGAGGACCAAGAACTGGACCTAAAAATCTACCGACCAGTGGCATTAAATCAGCTTGAGCTATGAAAAAGTCTATATTATTAGCCATTTTTTTAGCTTCTTTTCTGTCTTTTCCATAACCTTCTAAATCAGTTTTTTGAATAACAAGACTTACACCAGCATCTTTAGCTTGAGTAGTTAAATCTCCGTCAGCAATAACACCAACACTGACCCCTTTACCACGGCCATTTGGGAGAACAACTTCTTCTTCAAACCTATTCTCTGGTTTATTGACATCCAAGTCTTTGATATTAATAATCATATCAATAGACTGTGTGAAGTTCCTCGGCTTGGATTGTTCTTTAGCCTTCTTCACCGCTTCTATCATATCTTGTGTCATATAAATCCTCCATGAACATTGTTCACGAGTTAATTTGGTTACGAGCAATCGATAATAAAAATAATCATAATAAATTAATATCGACTACCATATTTTTAAAAGTACTAGTCGTATATTTGTATAAAAATTATACATGTACAGTAAATGTACTTTTACTATCTTAAAACATTTTAAGACATTTAATCTATAAAATAGATTATAATACAGTATATCCACCATAACAGTAATTAAATCTGTTATAATATCATATACACTGTTATGAATATTACTTCAAATGAAGTATAAAAATTTAAAGGAATTATTGTTCAAAAATACTATCATACTCTCCAGCATCAAGAGCTTTTTGAGCATCTCTAGCATCCTTACCATCAACATTAATACCCATACTTACACAAGTTCCCATAACTTCTTTGGTAGCTGCTTTATAATCGTTTGCAAGTAATGCAACATATTTCATCCTAGCAATTTTGAAAGCTTGTTCAACAGATAAATCTGCAGCAACTTCAGAACCAGGTTCATGGGATCCTTTTTCAATATTGAGCTCATCCATAACTAGAGCAGTTGTTGGAGGAGTACCTATTTCGATTTCAAATTCTTTAGTACTACTGTCAACAATAATTTTAACAGGGACTTTCATACCTTTGAAATCAGCAGTTTTATTATTGATTTCTTCAACAACTTGCATCATATTAATACCTAAAGGACCAATTGCTGGACCTAATGGTGGTCCTGGGGTGGCACTTCCACCTTCAACAAGAACCTCTACTGTGTCTTCTGGCATCAGTCAGCCTCCTTTTGAATAATTCTAATTTGATCTGCTTCAACAGTAACAGGAATAGGAACTGCAGCTTCAACCAATTCAAGAACTACTTCCTCACGAGATTTATCAATACGTACAACTTTTGCCCTTTCACCTTTAAATGGACCAGAAATAAGTTCTACAACACTGCCTTCTTTAATAGAAGCAATGATTGGTTCTGGTTTTAAGAATCTTTTAACTTCTTCCAAAGTAATAGATTGATTACCTTCAACTACACCTCTTAAATGAGGTATTTTCATTGCAGGATTCCTCATATCAATTCTAGAAGAAGATTCAACAATAATATACCCTTTTAAAGATTCAGGAACAAGTATAGCTTCAACACCAATAAATGTATCAGTGTTTCTTGTCTCACGAGATCTAGTAGCGAGTAATCTTGCTACATTTCTTTCTTGACCTGCGGATGTTTTAAGAGCATAAATGGAATTTTTACTATCTTCCATGTAATCCACCTATATAATTAAATTTATAATATAATTATAGATTAATTAAGGTTTATTATAAAATCTAATTTATTATAATTCATAAAATAGTAAAATAAAAGATTACTATAAAAAAAATATATAATTATAATAAAAAGTAGATTAATATAATACTATATATTTTTATTAAGTAGTATTTAAAGGTTACATAAAATATATAAATAAAATTTGAAAAGCTAAAAAAAGAGGAAAAAAGAGTCAAAATTACTTTTTTTTTAAAAAACTTAAAAAAATTTAATTGATTAAATGGCTATAAACCAATAAGCATACCAATTATAACAATGATAAAACCAATTAAACCAATTAATAATATTCCAATAGCTGTAACTTTGGAAAAGTTGAAATATTCTTCTCTGTCTGGTTTTTTAGAGACTTTAATAACTCTTTTTGCATCTTTCATAAGATTTTGTAATGATTCTTGAACTGCCATAAAATATCCCTAATATTATAAAGATTTTTAAAATAAATTTTAAATAATAGTATAAAAAATTATGTAAATTTTAACATATAAATATTTGTATTTTTTTTTAAAAAAAAAAAATATAAAATATGGAAAGAAAAGGAAAATTAAAAAAAATTCTTAAAAGAAAATTTTTTGACCTAACAGTAAAAAATATCTAAAAAAATATGATAATTAAACCTATTATAAAATTATTATTATATAATTAAAAGTTTAAGAATGAATAAAATTTAGAAATAGAATCTAACTAAAAAAATAAAAATATGTTTAAAAAAATATACAATAAAAAAAAAGAAAGTAGTATTTAATTATATGAAAATAATTAAAAGTTATCTAAAATACTTCATCGATTAAGTCATTTAAAGGATCATTGTCTGACTCATCTGAATTAGCATTAAATTCATCATCGTCACTTATAATATTAACTGGTTTAATACCTGAGACAATAATCGTAGTTCTGACCATATTTTGTAAATTTTCATCGATTTGAGTACCCCAAATAATATTAGCTTCAGGATCTAATTTATCAGCAACAATTTGTACAATTTTTTCTGCTTCTTGTAAAGTTAAATCTGAACTACCTGTAATATTAATTAAAGCACCTGTTGCATCAGAAATATCAATATCAAGTAAAGGACTACTTAAAGCTTCATGTACAGATTCTAATGCTCTTTCACCAGAATCAGATTCCCCCATACCAATCATAGCCATTCCTGAACCTTTCATAATACTTCTAATATCAGCGAAATCTAAACTTACTAAACCTTGTTTTGTAATAAGTTCAGTTATTCCTTTTACAGCCCTTCCTAAGATTTCGTCAGAAACCATAAATGCTTTGTTTAAAGGTAAGTTAGGAGCAACTTCTAAAAGTTTATCATTTGGGATAACGATTACAGTATCAGATGCTGCTTGAAGTTTTTCTAAACCTTTTTCTGCATTTTCTCTCCTTTTTACACCTTCAGCTGAAAATGGTAAAGTTACAACACTAACAGTTAATGCACCTAATTTTTTAGCGATTTTAGCAATAATTGGAGCAGAACCAGTTCCAGTTCCTCCACCAAGACCACAGGTGACAAATATCATATCTGCACCATCAAGTTTATTTCTTAAATCATCTTCACTTTCTTCAGCACATTCTTCACCAACTTCCGGTTCTCCACCTGCACCTAAACCACCGCAAGTTTTTCTACCTAAAAGAATTTTTTCATCTGCTTGGCTATAGAATAGATCTTGTGCATCTGTATTTACTGTGATTGTTTCAGCACCTTTAATACCTACTTCTGTCAATCTTGAAATAGTGTTATTACCAGCACCACCAGCACCAACAACAAAAATATTAGCTTTACTTCCATTTATAATATCAGCTAATTCTTTATCTAAGTCGGAAACAATAGCTTTGTTTGAATTTTTTTCTTCTAATCTTTTTTCAGATTCTTTAATTGCTTCATCTATAAATTTCACGTATAAACCCCGCATTAATAATTGTAGTTTATAAAATAATACAAATGAAATAGTAAAATAATAATCAATGGGATTATCAGTTATTCCAATTATTATCAGTAAAAAAAATATTATATAGCAATATATAATAAAACTGATTTTACTATAACAAATATAATTTTTAAAATTTATATTTATCTATTAAATATTAATATTATTTTTTATATTTTTACTATGTATAAATATTTTGGTTTAAAATCTATTATAAAAAAAGAATTAAAAGAAATAAAAATAAGATAAAATAAAACTATTAATATAAAAAAATGATTAAAGAATTATAATAATAATAATTTAAAATTAAATATAATATAATAGCTAAATTATTAAATAAGAAAATTTGTAAAAAATAAGAAAATTATATTCAAAAAAAAAAAGTATAATAAAATATTTAGTTTATAAGCAATTTTTTTTAAAAATATTTAAAAAATAAAACTATGTGTAATAATAAATATATAAATATATGATATTAATCTATTGAAAATAATTAATAAACATAATGGTTTAGAATAGAAAAAGATAAATATAATATATTTTTAAAAAAAAAAATAATATATTAAAGTTTACAATATAAATAAAGGAAATACAATGAATAAAAAAAATACATACAAATATTGTGAAACAAAAGAAGGTATAACTTATAAATACATATTTAATAATGATTATAAGATTATTCCTATTGAAACATCATATATTAAACCTAATGAAAGTTTAGATAAACTTTTTAATAAATGTATGCCTTTATTAGAAGATGAAGATTATTTGGTTATTGCAGAAACACCAATATCAGTTTCACAGGGAAGACTTGTAGATGAAGCAGAATATACACCAGGACTATCAAGTAAGTTCCTTGCAGGAATTTGGAGTAAATATATTTGGGGCTATTTTCTAGGGCCTATTTTAAAAATAAAAAAAAGAACAATAAAAAATTTAAGACGGCTTCCACCAGAAACCGCAGCACATAAACAAGTTGTACTGGAATTATATGGTTGGAAACATGCCCTTAAACCTGCATCTGAAGCAGGTATAGATTTAAGTAATTCTCCAGGAACATTTGTATCCCTTTTACCAAAAAATCCTCAAAAAGTTGCAGAAGAAATAGCTAATATGCTTAAAAACAAAACAAATAAGGATGTTAATGTTATGATAATCGATACTGATGCAACATACAGGAGAGGAAATAAATATTTTACTGGACTTCCAACAGCCATTGAAGGTATTGAATCTAATAAAGGTGTTTGGGGATATACACTTGGACAAATATCTGAAAATATGGGTTCAACACCTCTTGGATCTAGCAAAAAATTATCAGTTGAATATTCACTAAAAATAGCTAATATTGCTGAAGATTATCAAAAATCACTTGAAACAGCTATGGAGACAATACATAGTGCAAAAAAAGTTTTATCTACAGATAGTGCTGAAGATAGTATAAGTATTGAAACTTTAAATAAAATAACACATACACCAGCAGTTATAATAAGAAAAGATAAAAAATAATTATTCTTTAAAAAAATGTTTTAATAATTTAAAAAATTTATAATTAATTAATAAAAATAAAAAAATATATTAATATAAGAATAATAAATAATATATTAATAATTTATTAAAAAAAAGATTAAATTAATAGGTTTCTATTTTTATTGAAAGTATTGTATAAATCACAATACTAACTATAAAACAATGTTAAAGTATTGAATTAATCTCATGGAGAAAATATATGTTAGATGATCCTTTAGTACAAGATTTATTAAAAAAAATAATTGACGACCCCATGGAAGAAGATTCAAACAATATTGAAATTGTTAGATGTCTTAATGATGGAATAACAACTGATGAAGAAATTGCAGAGAAAACTGGAATTCGTTTAAATATTGTTAGAAAAATACTTTATAAACTTTATGATGGTGGACTTGCAAGTTATAAAAGATATAAAGATCCTGAAACTCAATGGTTCAGTTATAATTGGCAATTTGAACCTGAAGAAGTGAATAATACTCTTAAAAAACATATTCATGACGAAATTGAAGAATATGAAAAAATATTAAATGATGAAAAAAATAATATGTTCTTTGTATGTCCTCAAGGACATAATAGATTCGATTTTGAAGATGCGAGTAACAATGATTTCATATGCCCAGAATGTGGTGAAGAAGTTATATTTGAACCTAATGAAGACTTTATTGAAAGTTTAGAAAAAAAAATTGATTCATTACACGAAAAATATGATTCTATTGGAAACTGAATTAAAATTTTTTAGAAATCTTTTTTTTACTATTTTTTAAGCAAATAATATTTGTATCTTTTTAGAATTTACTTATATTTTTTTTAAATAAATTTCTTGTTTTAATTAGTGTTTGTACTATTTAGAAAAAATCATAGGAAAAATTTTAATATAAAAAGAGTTAAAATTAGTAATTAAGGTGGTTAAATGTTAAATAATATAAAAAAATATGTAGATGCCTCACAAACATTAAAAGAGGCACGAGAAAATGTTAAAGAAATCTCTATTATAAAAGAGATAGTTATATTTATAGGGCTATTCTTGCTTTTATTCATTGGTACAATGGGTATAAATTTTATTTTGGAAATAGTTTATGTAACATTGGTAAAAAGGATAGATGTATGCTTTGAATTACTCGAATTGTTTGGTTTTATATTTTTCCCAATTTTTATATACATTATTGTTAAGAAAATAGAAAAACGTAGTTTTAGAAGTGTAGGTGTTTCTAAAGACAATGTCCTCCCTTCAGTTTTAAGAGGAGCAGGTATTGGATTTATAATGTTTTTAGCAGTTGTAATAATAGGATTTTTATTAGGACAATACAAATACAATGGCTTTGATTTATCCTCATTAATGCTTCTAATTCCATTTTTATTAGGATACTTTGTTCAATCATGTGGTGAAGAATTCCAAATCCATGGTTGGGTAATGACTTATATATATAAAAGACATAGCATTATAGCTGCTATAATAGTAAGTAGTTTAGCTTTTTCAATGGCTCATCTTTTCAATGCAGGAATTGATATACTTTCACTTATAAACATCTTTTTAATTGGTATACTATTTGCTATTTTGTTTATAAAATATGATAATATATGGATTTGTGGTAGTGCACATGCAGCATGGAATTTTTCACAAGGAATACTATTTGGATTTGCTGTAAGTGGTCAAACTGGAACACCATCACTGTTAAAATGTAGCCAAGTAGGTCAAAATATAATTAGTGGAGGACAATTTGGACCAGAATCCAGTTTAATTGCAACCTTTGTAATAATTATAGGATTAATATTAGCATTATATATAAAAAGATAATAACTATAATCTAATAATATTTTAATAGATAGATACTCTTTTTACTTTTTCTATTTTTAAAAATTCAGTAATTAAGTCACCAGGGACAGGTTCATCTGTAATGATTGTAAGTATAGGATTGGTTTCAAAATAGGTATCTTCAGCATATGCCTGTCTTATATTAATATTTTTTTGATTTATTAAATGAGTAGTTGATGCAAGTATTCCACTACTATCTTTTCCTACTTCAATTTCGATTACACCTAAATTTAAACTTTTTGAAATATTTTTAAGTAATGTTCCAGCTGGTTGTATATTTTTAAATATTGTACTTAATTCATCATCATTTAATATAAGATCAATAGTTGATTTAATTGCCCTTCGATCTACACCAGAAACCTTTGCAAGTGCAGATTCACTTATTTTTAAATCACCACAATATATTTTTTTATCATCAGAAATTCTTAAACCTAATTCTATCATTTTTTGGACAACACTGATTCTTGCTGGATATTTATGAAATTTTATATTGACTTTTTCCCACATTTTAACATGACTCCCAATTTTAGTACATTATTGTTATGATTTTTTTTATATAAAATTTTGCATTATTTTTTAATATGGACTATTAATAAAATATAAAAAGTATAAAAGGAGTTTAAAATATGAATAGAATTGAAGTTAAAAATTTTAAAAAATAGTATAAGTAGGCTAGATGGGATTCGAACCCACGACCTCACGGTTATCAGCCGTGCGCGCTAACCAGGCTGTGCCACTAGCCTATTTTTAATTAAATTAAATATTTTTAAATCTTGTATTTGTAATTTTTACATTTACAAGTTAAATTAATTATAATTTTTATTATATATAATAGTTTCGTTTTTAAAAAGAAATGGATTTTTAATATTAAAGAAAAAAAATTATTCCTTATTAATCATTTCATTAATGGTGTCTGCCATAGTATGATCTATAATTTTAATTTTTACATTTTCAACACCATCAACATTACTTGCAAGTTCTTTTACTTGAACTGCAATACGGGTAACACTCATACAACCAGGATTAGTTGGCTTAAGAACAATTTCCACATCTTCTCCATCAACATTAATTTCATGTAAAAGACCCATATCAACAATACTAATTCCCATATGAGGGTCTAAAACAGGGTAAACAGCAGTTTTTATAGTTGTTTCTAAATCTTCAGACATAATTTTCACCTTAATTTTAATTATATAATTATATTTAAAAATTTAAAATGATTAAATTTTTCATATAAATAAAATTAGCTTTATTAATTTTAGAAATACATTTTAAATAAATTTAAACAATTTTTTTATATAAAATTTAATTTATATAACTAATTTTAATATAGTTTTATAATTATTTAAAGTATACTATTTGTAAAAAAAATTAAATTAATATTAAACTTAATTATCTTAATAAATATTAAGAGTTTAAAATTGTATTTATATATGTCAAATAGTGTTAATATAGTGTATTTTATTAATTTAGGGTATGAATTATTTTATTTAAATTTAAAAAATAATAAAAGTTATAACTTTAAAATTAATCTATTTTAAATTAAAATTATTTTTTTCGGTGTCTAATATTAACAGCAACACCATAAGAAGATTTTTCCATTTCTTCTCCACTAATAATTGCTCTTCCAACCCCTAATACTTCTCCATCTTTTACAACAACAACCTGATCTCGTGGTATAATAGATGGATCTGCTTTTAAAATTCCAACAGAAAAAACTGTGTTAGTTTTAAGTTCAAAATCAATTTCAACAACTTTAAGATTTAAATCTCTAAGTAACTCTCCACCAGCTAAATTAAGTGAATATAATCCTACATCCTTATTTAAGTATGCAATTTGCTTATTATTATAATATAGTTTTTTATGAAACATGCCCTTAGCTACAATATCCTCAGGGATGAAATTTTCTCCACCTTCACCAAATTGATACCTAGCAATTGAGCGGAGTTCATGTAAAGTTCTATCACGTCTTGGCATTTTTTTATATTTTTTAAGTTCCATACGTGTATTATATATAGAGTCAGGATGTGTTGGACGATCATCAACACAGGTATAGGTTATATCTAGCCCATCTAAATATTCCAGACAAGTTTCAGCATAGCCTCCAGAAACATTAGCTACAGCAGGTGTATCTCCTATGTATTCTCTTAAAAGTAATCCAGACTCTTTTTTTTCATCTTCACTCCAAGAACCTGTTACACTAACATCATAAGCATTAATAGGAAAAGTATTTTCTAATTCTCTTGGACAAATACCAAAAGGACTAGTTACAATTACTTCCTGATAACCTTTAGTAGCCCTTTTAAATCTTTGATGTGATTTAGAATTAGAATATGGTTTTTTCATACTACAAGGAAGAATAGCAATAACATCTCCCAATGGTTTAATTAATTTCATACGATCCCGCCACATAAGAGCTTCAGGCCTATATAATGATTCTTCACTTGAACATATAACTTTCATTTTATCACTTGATTATCTTTTTTTCAAATTGACCAATTAATTCATAGTCAAGTTCTATTAATTTTTCTATATTTTCATAAGGATTATCCATCTGTCTTTTCCATTTTTCAATAACGAAATCTAAATCTACTTCTACATCTCCTTTAAGTAGATTATCAGCATGTGCTACTATTTTTTCTTCTAATGTTACAGGAACATAAGATTTTATAGGTAAATTAAGTTTTTCTGCTTCATTTTCAGTTATTCCAACACCAATATGTCTTTCAACAATATTTACTACATCTTCACTATAATTATTTTCCCTTAAAATTTCTGCACCTACAATTGCATGTCTAATACCATGAGTTTTACTTCTTCCAATATCATGTAATAATGCACCTGTTTTAATAAGCTCTTTATCTGCATCTGGAAAATTCACCAATATTTTTTCTGCTTTTTGATAAACTGCAATACAATGTTTAATAACATTTTTAGGTGTTCCTTCTTTTTTTAAAAATTCTATTTCATCCATAATATCTAATCTTTAATAATAAATTCTAAGTATTTAATATTATAATTACTAATAAGATTTAAAGTTTAATATTTATTATTTAATATAATCTAATAATATAATTATATTATTAAAAAAAAGTTAAAAAAGTAATTTGTGCTAGAGTAGTAATGTTTTAGCTTATATTTTTAAAAATAACAATTAAAAATAATTTCAAAGATTATTTTTTATTAAAATTTTTTATTTATTGATAAACTAATATTTTGATTATACATTAATAACTTATTAGGGTAAAGTATTTATATAAAATTATTGATAATAACTTAAATATGTATAGTTTTATTATATGTCTTTTATTATTAATTGGATCATATTTTATTTATGGTAAAATATTAGAAAGAGTAGTAGGTGTTGATGAATCTCGTCCAACACCTGTTCAAAGGTTAGAAGATGGTGTAGATTATACTCCTATGTCTAGAATCAAAAATTTTTTAGTGCACTTTTTAAATATTGCAGGGTTAGGACCTATTTTTGGAGTTATTCAAGGAGCTGTATTCGGTCCATCTGCATTTTTATGGATTACATTTGGAACTATATTTATAGGTGCAGTTCATGATTTCTTCTCAGGATTTTTATCCCTAAGAAATGATGGATATACTATGCCTAATATTATCTCCAAATACTTAGGAAAAAAAGTTCAAAAATTTATTGCATTTATAACTATTTTAACAGGTATTTTAGTTGCATCTGTATTTTCCACTGGATCTGCAACTTTGCTTAATTCTATTACAAGTGTACCTGTATTAGTGTGGACAATTATAATTTTTATTTATTTTTTAATTGCAACACTATTTCCACTTGATAAAATCATCGGAAGAGTATATCCTATTTTTGGTTTATTGTTCTTAATAATGGTTATTTTAATTACAGGAACTTTAATTTTAAGTCCAAATTATACGATACCTGAGTTTACAACACCTGGTTTATATTTAACTGATAAACCTTTGTTCCCATTTTTATTTATTACTATTGCGTGTGGAGCTATTTCTGGTTTTCATGCATCACAATCACCAATTGTCGCTAGGTCTATGAAAAATGAAAATGATGCAAGACCTGTATTTTTTGGAGCTATGGTTTTAGAAGGTATAACTGCACTTTGTTGGGCAGCTGTTACACTTGCATTTTTCCATAGTCAGCCACAACTTGCAGCATCATTTGCTGGAACTCCATCAATTGGAGTATATGAAATGTCATCAAAATTACTTAATCCTCTTGGTGTAGCTATAATAATTTTAGGTGTTGTTATTTGTCCAATTACATCAGGTGATACTGCGCTTAGAAGTGCAAGAATTACAATATCAGACGAATGGCATATTGATCAGAAAAAACTAATATCAAGATTAAAAATAGCTTTCCCATTGTTTTTAATATCTTTTGCTCTTACATTTGTAGATTTTTCTTTAATTTGGAGATATTTTGCATGGCTTCAATTAATAGTTGCTGTTGCAGTTCTTCTTTCTGGAACAGTATATTTAATTCAGAAGAAAAAACATTATATAATTACATTGATACCATCAATTATCTGTATACTAATTTCATTCGGATATATTCTACAGGCTCCTGAAGGTCTACGTTTACCTGCAATGATTGCTAATATAATTTCAGTTATTTTAACTATCATAATAACCGCAATATTCCTGAAAAAATATAAATTTAACAATGATAAAACAGCAGATGAAACATCTTAATTAAATATTTTTAAATAATCATTAGTGTGAATGTGAGAATTATGGTTAATTTAAAAGAAAAGATGAATATTATTAAAATGGGTAAAGACATTCCCTTTTATAATAATATTCCTAAATTATCTAAATGGGATTGGACTATATTAACAGGTTCTGTTCTATTATTGATTGGGTTTCTTACCATAATACCTCTTCCTAGTGAATACCTATCAATATCTTTCTTTTTATTAGGATTGCTACCTGCATTATATATTTGTAAAGGCAAATATAATATCTTCTTTAAAAAAATAAGTTTAAAAGATATTAAATTAATTATATTACTATTAATAGGGATGTATATTTATAGTATAGTAATGGGAGCCATTTTAGTAAGACTTACAGGCTCTATAGCAGGACATTCTGAAATGAACACAGTTCCAAGTCTAATATTTGTTATTTCAATGATTATACAAATATTCGGTGAAGAGTTTTTCAAAATATTCCTATTACTAATTTTAATGTATTTAGTTTATAGATTTACGAACAATTATAAAAGTTCTATAATTATCGGTCTAATTGGATCAATGGTCATTTTTGGTTTATGTCATTATATGGCTTATAATGGTATGATTTTACAAATATTGCTTCTTCAAGGCTTTGGTTCAATATTTGAATATTTTGCTTATATAAAAACAAAAAACATATGGGTATC
This sequence comes from uncultured Methanobrevibacter sp., assembly GCA_900314605.1. Lineage (GTDB taxonomy): Archaea > Methanobacteriota > Methanobacteria > Methanobacteriales > Methanobacteriaceae > Methanarmilla. Next base: position 23,987 of record OMVX01000030.1, read on the forward strand.
TTATTTACTTCACTTATTAAGAGATATACTTCCTGTATTTCTTATTTATTTAACACATATTTAAATTAAAACTATACAATCTATAAAAGTATATTCAAATTATATCAAAAGATATTATTTGAATTTATTCTATTTTTATTTATTAAGACTACTAAAGAAAAATTATATTTATCATGTAATAATATTAAAGCTAATTACTTCTTTTTTAATTAATCGAGCATTTAACTATAAACTTAATTTTTAATATTTAACTGAATCTTTTAAAAAAAAAAAAAAAAAAAAAATAAAAGTATAATTAAAAAAAAACTTCCATAGCGGAATGAGTAATTAAAAAAAAAAGAATAAAAAATAATATAAAAGAAAATAAAAAAGAAGTACCATAAAATAAGTAAATGAATGAAATATTAATTTAATTAAAAATAATTTTTAAGATGAAAAAAATCTTAAGAATAAGTTGAAAAGGAATAAAAAATTAATTAGAGTTTTTTTCTTCCCACTCCCTATCTTCTTCATCTAAAACTTCTAAAAGTTCATCCCATGCTTCAAGAGATTCTAAAGCTGCTTGTTCAGATAACTTTTCAATAGCATAACCTGCATGGATTAAAACATAATCTCCAACTTCAACATCAGGTAAAAGATTAAGTTTTGCAGTTTGTGTTACCCCACCAAAGTCAGCAGATAAAATACCGTTCTCCCTATCAATTTCAACAACATGAGCTGGTGCTGCTATACACATATTATTCTCTCCTTTATATATGAATTTATAAAAATATTTTTTTTAATCAATAAATATTTAGATTACAAAAGTATATAAAAATTTTTAATTTTATATTTTAATAAAATAACAAATAAAAATCCTAATGGAAAATAAGCGAAAAAATATTATTAAAATTGTAAAAAATAATTAACTGAAATTTTAATGATTACTTATTAAATTTTAAAGTAATTAATAAACTTTTATTAAATTTTAAAGTAATTAATAAACTTTTAATGATTACTTATTAAATATAAAAATAATTAACTGAAATTTTAATGATTACTTATTAAATTTTAAAGTAATTAATAAACTTTTAATGATTACTTATTAAATATAAAAATAATTAAAATATAATATAAAATTAATATAATTTTAAATTAAAATAAAATTAAAGATTATTCATAAAATTAATTAAAATGTTGGAGATTAATATGAAAAATATAGTAATAGGAGCAGGCCCTGCAGGTAGAGTAGGTTCTATAGAACTTGGAAAATTGAAAGAAGAAAGTATTCTTATAGAGAAAAAACATGTTGCAGGAACATGTCTTAATGAGGGATGTATGGTTATTTGTGCATTAACAGATGTTGCACGTCATATTGAAGAACAGAAGAAATATCAAAATTATGGTTATATAAAAGGAGATATTGAACTTGACTATAAATTATTATGTGATAAGATAAAAGAAACCCAACAAAAACTTAGATATATCGAACAGAAAGAATGTGAAGATTTGGGAATAGAAGTAATTTTTGGTGAAGCAGAAATTAATGGAGATATGGTAAGTGTTAATGGTGAAAGTTTCCAATATAAAAATCTTATGATATCAACGGGGGCAAAACCATTTATACCGAATATAAAAGGTAGTGAATATGCTTACATCCATAGCGACCTACTTAATTTTAAAGAAATTCCGCCAAAAGTAAATATTGTTGGTGGAGGGATGATAGCTTGTGAAATTGGAAATATATTATCAACATTTGGAAGTGAAGTTAATATATTTGCAAGAAGTACTTTTTTAAAAGAATTAGATCCATCAATTAAAGATTATGTAGTGAATAATCTACTAAAAAATATTAAGGTATATGAAAATACATGTGTTAGTGAAATTACCAAAAATACACTTATTAGTGATAAGGGAGAATTTGAAGGTATTAGCTTTATTTGTACTGGAAGAGTTCCAAACTCCGATATTGCAAAAGATATTGTAGATATAAATCCTGATGGCAGTATTAAAGTTGATGAGCAGATGAGAACTAATGTTTCAAATATTTATGCTGCAGGTGATGTTACAGGAGGTAATATGTTTACTCCAGTTGCAAGAACAGAGGGAATAACTGCAGCAAGAAATATGGCAGGTTTTTCACAAAAGGTAGATATTAAATATATTCCAGAATCAATTAGTCTTAATATGCCAGTGAGCTTTGTTAAAAGAAATAGTAATAGTGAAACTGAAACTATTCAAATACCTGGATTTGCAGGACCTGGTGCATTTTGGAACGTATTAAATGGAGATACTGGAAGAACAAAAATAGATATTAACAAAGAAGATAAAAAAGTTGAAAATGTTTATTCAATATCCCCATCTTCTGTTAATGATGTTGCTTATATGACTATGCTTATGAGTCTAAATATGGATAAAGATGCATTTAAAAACTTTTTAGAAATCCATCCAGATAGTGCTGCTGTAAGTATAATGATGAAATATATGATATAAAAAAAAATATTATTTGTTGAAAATGAAAATCCTAAAAACATAAAACAATAATAATTGATTCATATGGAAGAGGGATGGGAAAGTATATTTAAAAAAGGAGTGCTGGAGAGAGGTAGACAGTACTATATTGAAGGAAGAGTAGAGCTTCTTGAATATGATAATATACATCTTGAAGGAGAGGTACTTGGAACTGAATTTTATAATGTTCAAATAGATTTAAACAATGAACAGATTTTAAAAATGAAATGTACCTGCCCTTATGCAAAAGAACATCCCTACTGTAAACATATGGCATCTGTATTATATGCTGTAGAAAATTCTAATATAATTTTAAAAGAAGCTGCAACTAATGAAAATTCGATAGATGACCTGATAGATTCATTAAGTGATATAGAGCTAAAAAAAATTTTAAAACAAATATTAAAAAATAGTAGTCTTAAAAGGGAATTTAAATTAAAATATAAAAGAGAATTATCAAAAACTGATAAGGATTATTATATAAATAAAATTAGGATGATATTTAGTTTTAGTGGATGGGATGATGTTCAAAGACATATTAATATAATTGAAAATATTAATATTAGACTTTTAGAATTTATTGAAGAGGAGTTTATAGAATTATTAAAATATGAAAAATATGAGCTTATCTTTAATTTATTTAAAGAAATATCTGAGAATATTAATTTAATAATTGAAAAATATAGAACCACTGATAATTCTCCTTATATAAATGAATTAACAATAAATGCTACAAAAATTATCAAATCTTTAATGAAAAATGATATAGGGGAAAATTTAGAAAATAAGATTTTTAATTTTGTTTTACATTGTTTAAAAAATTATAAAACTAGAGATAATCCCTTTTACAATTATTATGAAAGTATATTTTTACATAAATTTGAAGGGCCATATTACCTACTTAAAAAAGAAGAATTTTTAAATACTTCCATTAAAACCCTTAAAAATGATAATAATATTGATAAATTAAAAACTATCTTAATTTTAAAATATAAATTATTAAGATTAGAAGGAAGAGAAGAAGATATTAAAAACATATTAAGTGAATATCATCTAATTAATCAAGAGGATATTTAAAATTAGTTAATTATTAGATTTTGCTTCGTTAATAATAGTTTTTGCAATAAAATTTTCAGATTTAGATATTTTATCTCCATAACTAATTGTTTTAGCTTTAACATCATCTAATTTTAAAATAACTTCATCAATAGTTTGGGCTAAATTCTCATTATTAGCTTCAAAGACTGCACCTTTAAAAACTTCCTTCATATTGTGGTAACGACCATATTTTACTTTTAAAAGAGCAATAGTTGGAAGATTACACATCATAGCCTCAGATAACATCATTCCATCATCAGTTAAAACTGCTAAATCAACAAGTTTGTATAAATCATTTATCCAATCAATATATGATAGATATATCATATTTTCTGGATTAAACCAATCATAATATTCTTCTTCAAGTGGAAGACCTACAAGAACAATATTATATTTATCAGTTAATTTTGAATAATCAGAAACTGCCCTAGCCATCTTCTCAAAAATTGTTGAACCAGATGAAAAGAGAATAGTTTTTTTATTTTCATCAAAATCTAAAGCATTAGGATTTTTTGCAATTTGTTCCTGACAGTGCTGTTTAATTTTAGAAATAGCCTGATTTTTATCTCCATCTAAAATATTTGATCTTACAGGAAAATAAGATTTAAAAACGTTTGGAGGTATGGTTTTTTCTCTAAACATGAGAGACTCTGGGAATATAATACATTTATTTAATTTAGTACAAATTTTTGTATCTAATGGTGTGCTTAAAATACCTATTGAAGGAGTGTGTGCTAATTTTGCAGCTAAACATCCTACTACTGCACCTCCCCCAATAACACCTACAACTACATCAGCATTGATCTTTTTAATTAATCCTCTACATTGAAATGCTGCTTGAATCGTTTTAACTCCTGCTTTTAATGTAGTAAATTTACTAGCAGCATGGCCTCCAGCTTGTGGAACAGATATTTTATGCCAAGAATAACCTTTGTTTTTAAATAAAATTCCAGGAGCACTAGAATCTAAAGCGATTTCACATTTAACCCCTTGAGATTCTAATGATTTAATAATATTTAAACCAATTACTGCGTCTCCACCTAATCCTCGTCCAGTAACAACTATTAATGCCTTCATTATATCTTACCTAAATAAAATCAATCTCTATATTGAATAAAATCTGTTCTATGAGCTGCAGGATTATAAAGAAATCTTCTAGCACCAAGAAATATTAAAAAATTATTTTTAACAACAGGTTGTTTGTTTTTCCAAATTAAACGCCTAATAAGGTCACCGAGTCCTCCGCCAGTTAAAACATCCATAACATAATCACAGAATACAGGATTAGTTAAACCCATTTTAATACCAAAGTATGATTTTAAAGTATTCCTTCTAACAAATGCAATCAATAATGTTGTTATGACAAAAAAGATTAAAATTGCTTTTAAACCTCCAAGCATATAGAAAGAAATACCTAGTGCAATTGCAAGTGAATGATTACCAACTTCACCTAACATAATTTTTCCAGCAAAATCAAGAGGACTATAAGCTAATGTTGCAACAATAATTAAAAGTGGAGTGTAAAAGGCAGCTACCTCATTAACCATACCAACATTAAATATCAACATTAAAACTAATACCATAGTACTAATAATTAATGTTACTATACATGTAGAACCTGGTTGCATATCTGAAATATTAACCGGTTGAACTAAAAGTGCAATGAATATTGAAGATATCCCTAAACCATGATAAAATCCTATAAGCATTACAAGAATCATCCCGATGCCTCTAAATAATTGACCCCATTGGATATTCTGAGAAATTTTACGTCTTCCCATTATATCATCTATTAAGGCACATAAACCCATTACCAGGACAAGCTGATTAAATCCCCATGGCAAATATAAACTTAAAATAATAAATAATATAACTCCAACCCCTCGTGGAGTGCCACCTCTTACATTCGGATAAAGATTTGATAAAAGACCTCTTTTACCTAATTTTATCATAATAACATTTAATATAAGAGTTGCAAAAAAGGTTATAAAAAAGACCTCTACCAATGCATATATAATTCCAGAATACATAAAAAAACCCAATTCCCTATTAAACTTATAAAAATAAAATATATATAGATTATATAAATTTATTTAATTGATATTATATAATATTTATCTATTAAAAATAAGGCTCTTTCAAAAACTTGTGTGATAAATTTTAATTAGCATTATTTACATTCCAATAATTTAGTTTTAACATAAATCTTGTTAAAAGTCCTTTTTCTAT
>OMVX01000038.1 GCA_900314605.1 uncultured Methanobrevibacter sp.
TAGTCATTTGTGAATCCGCTTCCATCTAATGCAATTATTTCACCAATTATTCTTTGTTCTTCTAGTATTATTTTGTTTAATTCTTGTAATATTGATGTTGGTAGGCTTTTAAAGAATTTTGGAATTGTAGTGTAGTGAGGAATCTTTTTTAAGTGCAAATATTCTTGTATTGTATTATATAGTTCTAATAAATCGGTTATTTGTCTATATGTACTTCTTGTATATATTTTTATTGCTAAAAGAGTAAATAATCCTGGTTGAGTAAAGTCATGCTTTGAATAAATACTTGAATATTTCTTTAATACAATTTTTTTTTTGAGTATTTAAAAGCATATTGGATAAATTTTAGTAGTTTATTTGGTTTGATTTCGTTGTTAATTTCTTTAATTTTTTCAATTACTGATTTTTCAAAACCAAAATCCGAAAGATTTAATTGTTTTGAAAACAAATTACAATTAGGAGAATATGTATTTCTGGATTTCATAATAATATATATTCTCATTTTTACTATAATAGTTTTATATTTATTATTTTTATATCTAATAAATATTTAAACTAGAATAATAAAAATACTAATTTATAACATTTTTTATAAAAATTCAATTAAAAAAAATGAAAAAAAATTAATCATTAAAATTTTTTTTGCAAAAATCAAATAGGAATTCTACAAAGCCTAAAAATTATATTGTTAAAGTAATTTATCTAAATATGTCTTAATATTTTAATATAATATATTTTAATTAATAATTTATAAATTATTATTAGATTAATTATTAATTCAAAATCGATATTTTATTTAATTTAATTCTTTAAACCCCTATTTTACGAAAATAATTAATATTATATACTTAGAAAAAACATACATATAGTTATGGAATTTAAAGAAAGAATAAATAAATATGATAATATGAAAGGAATAGGAATATTCCTTGTTGTATTAGTGCATTTAGATATATTAAACATGATTAATCACACAGCAAATAATATTATTCAATTAATTTATTTGCCACTATTATTCTTTGTTGCAGGTTATTTTTCAAAAATAGGGCCTGATGAAGGTATAAAAAGTTTCAAACGATTATTTATACCTTATTTAATATTTACTATAATAACTAGACTTTTCAATTGGTTTGTACTAGGTAAATTTGATTTTAGTCTGATATTCTTTAAAACTGATTTTGCTTTATGGTTTCTGATAGCATTATTTTTCATGAAGATGATGTTACCAATTGTTGATAGATTCAGATATCCTATAACAATTTCAATTATATGTGCATTGATAATAGGATTTATACCATTAGAAAGTAGTATATTAGGATTAACCCGTTGTTTCGGATTTTTCCCAATATTTTTAGTTGGATTTTACTTGAAACAATCAAAAAATAATATCCAAACCCCATTTACAAAAATCCTAAATTTATTTAATAAACACTACAAAATAATCACTGTTCTTATTATAGTTGCTACAATTATTGTCTGTTATTACTTTGACTTTAGAATATTTACATTTAGAAAAGGATATTCTGGAAACATGTTATATGAAGTAATAAAAAGAGCCATTGTCCTTGGGTTAAAAATTGGAATTGTATTAATATTTGATAAATTTATGACAAATAGACAATCTTTACTTACACAGTTTGGTAGAAATTCTATGGCAATATATTTGCTTCATTGTTATATAAGAGTACTCTTCAAAAAATATATTCCTCATTCAATTGCAATGAATAAACCACTATGGATAATATTAATACTTGTATTAACATTTATAATTACATATATTCTTTCAAGGGATGTTGTAACTAAATATCTAAATAAATTTACAGATGGAATTTATAATTTAATAGCAAAACCAATTTAAATTCCATTTTTTTATTATTTTAAACCTACTTATTGTTTAATTTAATTCTTTAAATCCTTATTTTACAAAACACAACCATTATCCAATTATAAATCAGATATTCCTTTAGATGAAAATCCTAAAAATTTCAAGAAATTTAAAGGAACAAGTGATGATGGTTTACTACCAAATGGCGAAAATATAGAAGAATTATTTACTATTGATACACGTGAAATGATAAATCGAGAATATGAGGTAGCTCAAAGATGGTTAGGTTCAGATTACAAAGCATTCACCAATTTTGAAGTAGATTGTGAACGTGATGTTAAAAAATTTGAGAAATATATTTATGAAAAAAGCAAAAGCATATGAAAAAGACAACACTAAATTATTATCAGTATTAATGTGATGAAATTATTGATAATAAGAGTAGTAAATTATTAAAATCTGAAGCTAAAAAATTATCTGAAAGTATTGCTCATGATGTCCCTACTTTGGATAATATCTTGAATAACCAATTAAAACAAGGTATGACATTATGGAGAGTTGAAGAAAATCATAATTTACCATCACTGTTGTTGGGAAAATTATGGAATTCCCTAATTTCCGTTCAACAGCAATATCTAAAAAAGGTGCTTTATGGTTTAGTGCTACAAATCGTAAAGAAATGAATTATATTATAGAAATTGAAGCACCGAAAGGTACTCAAGGTTCATATTTTAGCCGATTAAACAAGGTACCTGGTATGCTCCTCCAGAAAACCCTCATAATCCTTTGAAGGATACTCCTTATGCAAATGAGATAGAGTTTTTACTTAAGAAATGTAAAGTAGAGTTAGTTAAATTTGGAATAAACTTGTTAAAGGTACTAATGGTGAAGATTTAATACCAATAAAATTAAGAGTGGTTGGTTACAAATGAAAAGAGCAGAATTTATTAATATTGATTATTTGAAGAAACATGCTGAAGAAATTATTAATAATACTGATGTTGTATTTCCTTATTGGCAATGGCTTGCTACTCGCACTCCTACAAAGGATGATGACTTTTTAAGATAGGGTACCTATAATGTTACTGTTGAAGTAGCAGAAAACGATTATTATACAGCAGGATCAAACCAAACTACATTCAAAGTTGGAAAAATCCCTACAACAGTTACCATTAAACCTATAAACAACACTATAATAGGAAAAGAAATAACAATAAATTATACTACTAACAGTAATGGTACAGTAACAATTAAAGTAAATGGAGAAACAATCAAAGATGGTAAATTTACTCCAACCACTGCAGACACTTACAATCTTACTGTAGAAGTAGCAGAAAACGAATACTACACAAAAGCAACAAACCAAACCACATTTACAGTGGGTAAAGCAACAAGTAAAATTATTGTAAATCCTGTAACCACTACTTATAATGTAAATAAATACTTGGAAATTACATTAAAAGATGAAAATGGTCATCCTATAATATTTGCACCATTAATAATAAACTTCATAGATACCCCTCAAATTTTTCTGACTAATCTTAAGGGTCAATTTAAAATTAATGTTGCAACATTACCACCAAACACCTATAGTACAATAATTATATATCTAGGCACAGATGATTTTAAAGGTTCTACTATTACTGTACCAGTTACAATTAAAAAGGCAAATCCAAAAATAACAGCAAAATCTGCAAAATTTCAAGTTAAAGTTAAAAATAAATATTACAAAGCATTATTTAAAGACAATAAAAATAAAGTTCTTAAAAACACTAAAGTTACATTAAAAGTCAACGGTAAAACTTAAACAACTAAAACTAACAGTAAAGGTCAAGGAATATTTAAAATAACAAACCTTAAGAAAAAAGGAACATACACAACAATTATAACAATCCCAGCAAACAAATACTACAACAAAGTAACAAAAACAGTGAAAATAAGTGTTAACTCATGAGATATTAAATAAAAGTCATATGTGAGTTAATTCTATAAAATTTCATATTAGAGTTTAATCTACAAAACTTAGTATTAGGTTTAAAATAACTCTTTTCTTTTTTTCTTTTTTTAATTATAATCAATTATATAAATATATTTTAATAAGTTTCTATATTTTATTAGTTTTTTTTTCTTTTTTTATTAGTTTCGTAAAATAAGCGTTTAATGAATTAAACTAAACTTTTAATATTTTGAAGAATTATAGGGAACTCCTTGTTGTGTTTCGTAAAATATGAATTTAAAGAATTAAATTAAACAGAAGAATGGGTGTTGAAGCTTTAATAAAACTTTTAGATTATATATTGATCTTCCTCCATATTTTATTAGGCAGTTTATTACAGCATCAAATAAAAGATAATCTTATTATTTTGTTTCGTGAAATAATTGTTTAAAGAATTAAATTAAACTATTTAATGTCAAAGCTAATTAGAGTATACATATTAATTATATTCTCTAAGAAAACCTAAATATCTAAGTGAAAAATTAACTTAAAAAAGAAAAAATTGAAGAATTTAAAATAAATTAAAGTATAGGGAAATTATAAAAAAATAAGAGTAAATGAAATATAATTAAGTTTCGTAAAATAAGTAATTAAATTAAACACTCCTTATTTTTTCTTATTTTATCTATTAAAGGCTTTAAAACTTATCCTTTTTATAATTTTTTTAGGACTAAAATTTTTAATTTCGTAAAAGATTTGTTTAAAGAATTAAATTAAACGAAACTAAAAATGTTTTTAAATTGTGATGAATAAACATTTTAAATAACATAACACACTTTAAATTATCTACTACTTTTAGTGAAAATTGTTCTATACAATATGAACAAAAAATTATTAAAAGTAGAAGAATTATCTACTACTTTTTAGACAGATTTGTATCAAAAAAATAAGACATTATAATTCAATATAATATGGACATATATTAACGAATTCATCATTATCTAATCTGAATCCCTTTGGAATAACGCCAAGCTGTTTGAATCCTAACTTTTCGTATAAGTGACTTGCCGAGAAATTATCTTCAACAACAGCATTGAACTGAAGAATTATAAAATCAAGTTCTTTTGCTTTTTCAATCGAATAGAAAACCAGTTTTTGACCAATGTGTTTTCCTCTGGCTTTTGAGGATACTGCATAGCTAGCATTGGCAATATGACTGCATCTTCCCACGTTATTAGGATGGAGAATATACAGTCCAAGAATTTCACCGTCAAATGCAACTCCAACGTGACATTGACTGTTGAAAAAATCCAAACCTATCTTTAATGTCAGTGATTCTTCCTGTGGAAATGCATTGCCCTCTTCAACAATTTCATTCCAAATTGAAATCAAATCAGGCAAATCATCCTTGGTAAATTCTCTAATAATCATCATTTTAGTTAGTTTAAAAATAATGTTATATGAAATTTACATTAACAATCTCCAAGAGAACAATCTAATGCAACATATGTTGCAAAGCTTTATATATTCCACCAACCATAACTAATATTAAAATGCACATATGTTGCATATTATGGTGATTACATGAATTATCAAGAAATATCAAATATCATTAAAAAAAGCCTAAACCTTAAAACCAGTCCGGTCAGCGTAAAATTATTTGAAAAAGAAAAGGATGCTGAAGAAATTTTTGAAAAAACCAATAAAACAATACATTGTCAGGCAATAATAACTGCAAGTAAAGGAAAATCATTTTATGGAACCATAGCTGAAATTGGATGTCCGATTGGAGCGGGAATTTTGGGTTTAAAAAAACTACCTGAAAAAATACTTAACGGATCACAATTCGATAAAATGAATGTAACCTCATCTCAGGAAAGCGGAAAAGCATTAATTGATTCAGTTGCTAAAAACAATACAATAGAAGCCATTGCATACATGCCTTTGGAGGATTCAAAAATAGAACCTGACGTTGTTGTGGTAATTGCCAAACCAAGACAGATTTTCGATTTGATAAGAGCCAATACTTATCAGGAAGGAAAAAGAATGGACAACAGTGTGGGAGGAACACAATCACTATGCGGAGACATTGTAGTAAATTCAATTCAAACAAATGCCCCCCATATCTCATTTGGCTGTATGGGCTCACACATAGCAACAGAACTACAGGAAGACCAAGTAATAATCGGGATACCAATATCCAAACTTGAAGAAATAGCTAATTCTTTAAATATAATTAACTAAAAGGCAGAATATTATGAAATTTAAATTCGATACACCATTAACTGAAGGAAAGATAATCAGAAGAAACAGCCAGTTCACCTTGGATGTTGAAATCAACGGCAACATTGAAAAAGTGCACTGTCCCACAACAGGACGGATTGGAAATATTGATTTAAAAAATGTTGTAGGATTACTTTCCAAAAGCGACAATCCCAAAAGAAAAACAAAATATACCTTAGAGGCAATATCCATCAGCAATCTCAACAGAAAAGATAAAAAATGGATTGGAATAAATCAAATAGCTTCAAACAAATATATTGAGTTGTTTTTAAAAAATCATCTTCTTGACGAGATGCTTCCGGAATATAGTGAGATTAAAAGGGAAGTTACTCTTGGAAAATCCAAATTGGACTTTTTAGTTGGAAGCACATATCTTGAAGTTAAGACTCCACTTCAAACATTACAAATAGAATACGATACAGATATTAAAACAAAAAAAGTTTCATCATTCTCATCAACTGACCGATTTGTAAAGCATATCAATGAACTTGCAGACAGTCTTGAAAATAATGAAAAGGCAATACTTCTAAATACATTTCAATATGACAATCCAAGATATGAAATCTTAAATCCAAGTACAAATTATATTGAAGTCAGGGAAAATGTTGACAGATGCATTGAAAAAGGATTGGAGATATGGCAGGTAAATATGAAAATAGACCCTGAAGGTGTGGAATTACTCAAATACTGGAATACAACATCAAACTTTAGGAAGATAAAATGAAAAGCAAGGATAAAATTGTTAAAAGTCTAATTGAACTAATGGAAACTCATGAATTTGAAGAAATAACTGTAAAAGATATATCCGAACTGGCTGAAGTCAACAGGTCAACATATTATCGCAATTTTAAATCAAAAGAAGACATCATAAAATACAAGTTAGAGTCAATAATGGACGAATACATGGACGAATTTGAAAGTAAAACGGATGAAACAAAAGAGACTTATATCCGAACAATTCTTGAAACATTTCTCAAACATGAGGAATTTTTAAAAATCATACATAATCAAAATCAAAGCTACATACTGCAAAAAGTACTCGTCAATTACTTTGGCGACGTATTGAAAGACACCTCTAAAAAGGAAAGATATCAAGTCTATTACCATATCGGAGGAATTTACAACTTTACAATATGCTGGATTGAAAATGATATGAAAGACCAACCAGAATGTCTTGCAAAAATAGGTGCTGATATAACATCAAATATTGAACCGTATTTGCTTAAATAAACTCTTATTTAAAATAAAAATCATCATGTAACTACATAACATCCACTAAATTTCATCATCCAATAAGAAGTCCAAGATATTCCTATGCTTTATTCCGTCCCTAGGCATGTCAAACTCATCTGTTGATATGATATATTTTGGATAGTTATCCTTAACCATAAGCAATGGTCTGCATTCCCTTTCAATTGTGTCTTCATGAGTCAGTTCTCGTGTTAGTTGAACATATATTTTTTCACCCATCTTTTTGCAGACAAAATCAATCTCATAATTTCCAACACACCCTATGGTTACTTCATATCCTCTCCTTAAAAGTTCAAAATAGACTATATTTTCCATTATTCTACTGTTGTTAACCTGATTTCTGCCAATGCTCTTGGTTAAAACCTTGATCAACACAATAATACTTTTCATTAATGGACAGTATTTTTTTGTCTCGTAAAATAAGTGTTTAAAGAATTAAATTAAACCAAAAAGCATTATCTGATTTTGATATGGAAGTAATGTTTATTAAGAATGACTATTATAAATAATTAATAAAATAATATTAATTTATATATATGAAAATATTTTTTTATGTGATTTTAATGGAAGAAGGAGTTTTGGATTCTGATTATGGATATGGTGAATGGGGTAATGCTGCTGAAGTTGTTGAAATGGAAGATTTATCCTATGAAGAACAAAAAGCACATGTTAAAAAATTATGGTTAGAGGATCCTAAAAGTTATTATGAATGGAAAGAGGATTGTATTAGATATAATCAGTTGCCTGATTTTTTTGGTACTCGTGATAATCCTATTCCTATTGATGAATCTAAATTATAACATAACTTTTTATGTTAGACGCTCTCTTTTGTCTCGTAAAATAAGTATTTAAATAATTAAATTAAACAAGAAGTAATCATAATTATAATTGATAATAATGATGTGGTGATTTTATGATTAGACATTGCCCTAGATGTGGTGAAGAAGTAACAGAATATGATATTGTCTGTCCTCATTGCGGCGGAGGTATAACTTTTGCTACACCAACTGAAGACTTTGAATCAAATGATGATGTTGATTACACAACATATACTGGCTATAAAGACTAATTAATATAATGTTAAAATAAAAAATGTAGTTTTAATTTAACTACTATACAAATCTGTGAAAATCCATGATGGATTATATGCTATGAGATAACCATCTTCACACCAGAGTGCTCTGATATTACCTGAAGTAGCATCTGCCACTGCTGCAGGATCTCTGTTAATCCAGTTCCCTGAAGTATGTTTTTTATGCTTTAATCTCAATCTGATATGGCCAGTTCCAGATACTCTGCATTTGACATGGACAAACTGCACATCATAACCTAAAGATTTGGCTATTCTGTAATATACTTGCCCCCAGTCCACACAATTGGAACCTTTACCCTGACTAGCATCATTGATTGTTTTCTTGTCTGTCTTTTGTGAATTAAAGTATTTGCCGTATAATTTCTTCATTGCTATAATGGCTAAAGCTTCATCTATTGTATTTCCTTTGTAGTTAAATGTTTTAATAAATAGCTGCATTGTTGAGTCATTGTAATCCGGAAGTTTTGACATTCTGTAAAAAATTGCAGGAAGCCTTCCATTTGCTCTGATATAGCTTTCAGTCCTTATGGCCATGTCCACATATTCTGCCTTGTCGATTTTGGTTCCATTCTTTAGCATTACATAGTTTGGAAGGAAATCCAAAGAACTGTTATCCGTTTCGTAAAATAAGTGTTTAAAGAATTAAATTAAACCTAACTCCATAACTAACATCATATTATATATTAGTATATATTATTATTGTTTGGGTTGTATATAAAATTTATTAATTGATTAATATAAAAAAATTAGAAAATAAAATTAAGTTCTAATAATTATGTCCTTAAATTGAGGATTTTCTTCAATAAACTTAAAAACTTGACCGTTTTCAAAATCAGCAGCTTCATATACAGGATACATATGATCTTTATATTCTTGACGTTGATTACGAACATAATCATAAAGTCCAATTTCTTTTAAAAAATTGTCTCTCATAATTAAGTCTGCACCTGAAGACCTAATAAGAATTAGAGGAACAAATCCTCTAAAAAATGTGAAATCTTCTTTATGTCCTTTAATTTTTTCAAGATCAACTTTCATTGAAATCACCAAATGCAATTAAATATATGAAAATAATAATATTTGTCTCGTAAAATATATAAATAAAGAAAATATTTTTTAAAAAAAAAAACAGATAAGAAACAGTGTACTAGATAATTATAATTTAGGAAGCCCTCTTCTTTTCCTATGTTCACAATATTCTGCCCATTCCTCAGGATCTTCTTCCTTATATTCTTTAATAAATCTATCTCGAGTCTCCTTTGGGAGGTCTTCTATAATGCATTCTATAGCAATTAACTCTGCTAAAGATAATCCTCCATCAAAAGCAATTTCATTCATAATAATCCCACTAAATATTTCTATATAATAGTTAGTTCAATGAAATATATAAAGTCTCGTAAAATAAGTGTTTAAAGAATTAAATTAAACAAAAATGATTAATGTATCCTTATTATTTATAGTGCTAGAAATATTGTCTTTAATATCATTAATTTCTAAATTATTTAATTTTCCTATATATGTGTTATTTTGAATTTTTCTAAGGCCAAAATGTCTTAAAATATTTTCAATTTTTACTTGATTTGTTTTATATTTAATGTCAAAACTAATTAAAGTATACATATTAGTATATTACCTAACAAAACCTAAATATCTAAGTAAGAAAATAGCTTAAAAAAGAAATAATGGAAAAATTTAAAATAAATTTCAAATATGGAGAAATTGAAAAAAAATAAGAGCAAATGAAATATAATTAATAGAAAATTAGTAAATAAATAAATTAAAAATACATCAAGTTTTAAAAAATATTAAAAGTTTATATTAACAAATATAAATCTAAATATTAAACTTATTACATAATCTTATTTATTAATGAAAAAATAATTTAATAAAAATAAGAATATCTTATATTGGCCCTAAATTAATAAATTTAATAAAATAATAAATAAATTAAATTTAATAAATTAATAATAAAAAATAAACCAAATTACTTAATAAAATAATAAATTTAATTAACTCTTCATATAAAAAGAATAATTCAGGTAATATAATGACTAGTATGAAAGATATGTCTAAAACATTAATAAAACGTATTAATGATTTAGCTGTACCAATAAAAATTATGCATGTATGTGGTTCACATGAACATACTATTATGGAAAATGGAATTAGAAGCCTACTTCCCGAAGAAGTGGAAATTATAGCAGGACCAGGATGTCCTGTATGTGTTGTGCCTTCAAGAGAAATAGACGAGGCAATAGAACTTGTAGATAAAGGAGTAACAGTTACTACCTTTGGAGATATGATGAGAGTTCCAGGGTCTACTAGTTCACTTCAAGAGAAAAAAGCTGAAGGTGGAGATGTACGTATAGTTTATGGACCAAATCGTGCAAGAGAAATAGCTGAAAAGACCGATAATGATGTGGTATTTATTGGAGCAGGATTTGAAACCACTGCACCTACAACTGCAGCAGAAATACTAAATAATCCTCCTGAAAACTTTTCAGTTTTATCCTGTAATAGAATGATTCCTCCTGCAATTGATTGGTTAATTAATTCTGGGCAAACCAATCTTGATGCTCTTATCGAACCTGGACATGTATGTACAATTATTGGAAATAAACCATTTGAATATTTTTCAACTGAATATGGTATACCTCAAGCTACAGCAGGTTTTAATCCTTTAGACATACTTATGAGCGTTTATATGATTTTACGTCAAGTTAAAAAAGGAGAACCTAAAATTGAAAATGAGTACAAACGTGCTGTAAAATATGAAGGAAATCTACAAGCACAAGAGGCTATGGATACAGTATATAAAGTTGAAAGTAGAGAATGGAGAGGTTTTCCAAAAATTCCTAATTCAATACTTGAAATTAAAGAGGAATTTAGCCAATTTAATGCACGTGAAAAATATGATATAGAAGTTAAAGAAGTTACAGAAGCACCTAAAGGTTGTATCTGTGGACCAATTCTTAGAGGAATTAAAAAACCTACAGACTGTAAATTATTTAGAAAAGAATGTAATCCATTACATCCAATAGGTGCATGTATGGTATCTAAAGAAGGTACATGTAATATATCATACCGTTACAGTGCTGAATAGAAGATAAGTAGAACTAAAACTAAAACTAAAACTAAAACTAAAACTAAAACTAAAACTAAAACTAAAACTAAAATCATGACTTTTGTTTTATTAAAGAATCGGATAGTTTATTTTTAATTAATTTAATGAATAGTCACTTGGTGATATAATGGTAAAAATAGATGCTGTAGCTGTAGATATTGATGGCACTATTACAGATGATAAAAGACAAATATGTATATCTGCAATAAAAGCCCTTAGAACATTAGAAGATAAGGGCATACCTACGATTATTGTAACAGGTAATGTTGCAGATTTTGCATACGCAACTGCAGTACTAATAGGTTCAAGTGGAGGAGTCGTTTTTGAAAATGGAGGAGGAATTTTTAAAGAAGATGAAAATAATGGAGAAATCCTCACTCTTGGAGATAAAACCCAAGTTGAAAAAGCTCACAAAAAAGTACTTAAACAAATCCCTCACATAATCTCTTCAAGTGATAATGATTTTAGACTTACTGAGAAATGTTATTATAAAGACAATGTAACAAGAGATGAACTTTCAAATGCTATTAGGGAATTTGATGTAATAATTTATGATAGTGGCTTTGCACTACATTTAACTGATCCTAAAGTCAATAAAGGAAGTTCACTTGAAAAACTTCTTAAATGGCAGAACATATCCCCGAAAAATGTTATGGGAATTGGAGATAGTGAAAATGATTTGGAATTTTTAAAACATTGTGGTTTTAAAGTAGCAGTTCAAAATGCAGATGACAGTCTTAAAGAAATAGCAGATTACATATCACCCCTAAAATATGGTGATGGAGTAGCTGATGCAATAGATAAATTTGTTTTAAATAATAATATTTGAAAATGAAAGCAATAAAAAATCTGTTTAAATAATAATAATAATTAAAAAATCTAAAATTGTGAAAAAATTATTATAACTATAATATTTAAAAAATCTAAAATAGTGAAAAAATTATCTAACTATAATATTTAAAAATCCGATAAAGTGAGTGAAACTTATGTTATATGAATTATCAAAAAAAGCTGTAAATGAAGTTTCAAAATATTGTGATACTTATGAAGTATTTATAGAACAATCAAAAGAATTAGAATTAAATGCTGAGAAAACAGAACTTAATTTTGCAAAAGAAGAAATTAATTTAGGTATTGGAATTGGAGTAATTAAAGATAGTAAATTAGGTTATGCATATACTAGCAATATTAATGAAATAGAAAAAACAGCAAAACAAGCATATCTAAATTCTAAAATAAATGAAAAAGATGAATACTTTGAATTTGCTACTGCATCTAAATTTAAAAAAGTAAAAAATACCTATGATAAAAGAATTGATGATGTTTCACTTGATGATGGAAGAGATTACCTTAATCTAATGTTTGATATTGTAAAAGAAGAAAATTGTAATGTAATCTCTGGGCAGTTTTCAACAGATATAGGTGAAAGATTAATTGTAAATTCTAATGGTCTTGAAGCTTATGATAAATCAACATGTTTTGGAGGATATATTGCAGTAAATGCAAAAGAAGGTAATGAATTATCTAATGCATATGATGGAGAATCAAAATGTCTCTATGATTTAAATCCAGAAAAAATAGCAAAAGACACATGTAAACTTGCAAAAGATTCTCTTGGTGGTAAGAACATTGAAACTGATGATATGCCTGTTATTTTAAATTACCATGCAGGAGTAGGACTTTTAGATAACTTTCTAAATGGGATTCATGGAGATAATGTTTTACGTGGTAGAAGTATTCTTAAAGATAAAATTGGAGAAAACATCACCAGCAAAAATCTTTCAATTTATGATGACAATAGCTATGAAGGAGGACTAGCTTCCGCATCATGTGATAGTGAAGGTACACCATCTCAAAAAACAAAAATAGTAGAAGATGGTATCTTAAAAGGATTTATTTATAATATTTATAATGCTAATAAGGCAGAATGTAAAAGTACCTCTAATGGTTTTAGAGGATCATATGCAGGAATCCCTGGAGTTTCAACATCAAATGTAATATTTGATTTTAAAGATATGAAAGACATATCAGAAATAAAAAAAGGTATTATAGTAAATAGTGTACTTGGAGCTCATACTGCAAATCCAATCTCAGGAGATTTTTCTGTAGAAGTAAGTAATGGATTTTTAATTGAAAATGGTGAAATAAAAAGTCCAATAAAAAAAGCTATGATTAGTGGAAATATATATGAAGGACTTAAAAACTGTAACGGTATAAAATCAGAAATAAAACAATATGGAACCTTTATAATTCCACAAATTATAATAGAAAATCTTAGAGTAATAGGCAACTAGAAATAAGAAGAGAGATAATAATTTTATATTATTATTCTAATATATTTCATCAAATTTACTCATTTTATTATTTAAAAATTTAAGCCTATTTGATATTTTATTTTCTATTTTTTCCATTTCATTATTAAATAATTCTTCACAGTGTTTATCTAAATTTGAAAGATTTCTATCATACTTCATCTCGTTTTTACGAGCTGCTACCTCATATTTACTAGAAATTCTTTTATATATTTTTTCTGCTTCCGCATCAAGTCAAATTCTTCATCTTTTTCTTTAACCCTATTATCACATTAAATGATTTAAAATTTATAAGAATTTTTAAAAAAATTTTCTAATAATATATAATTTCTTAAACAAAGTTAAGTTTCAAACAATAATTCAATTATTTGTAAAAATAAGATTTATATAAAAATAAAATTTGACTAATCTTTTAAAATAAAACATAATCACATAATAAAAATAGTTTTAAATAATAAAATAATTTAAAAAATTAAAATAAAAAAAAATTTCAATACTATTTTTAAAACAAGATAAGAATATAATTATATAAAAGGAATTTCACTTAAAAATATGATTGAAATAATTATTGCATGTTTTTTAGGAATACTTTTAGGTACAATTACTGGAATTTTTCCAGGAATACATGTTAACACTTCTGGTGCAATAGTATTTACATTATCTCCTTATTTACTGAGTTTTTTATCTGCAGAAGTATTATGTGTTTTTTTATCCTCACTTGCAATATCCCACGCACTTTTAGAATTTATTCCTTCTATACTTCTTGGTGTTCCAGAAGAAGGTACTGCACTTACAATTCTTCCAGGTCATAGAATGGTTCTTCAGGGAAGGGCTAAAGAAGCTATCCGTATAGTTGCAATTGGAGGTTATGGTGCAATAATTGTTACTATACTAACATTACCTGTTTTTGCAATTATCCTTCCATATCTTCATAATATATCTAAGCCTTACCTTTGGATATTTCTATTGGTAGTCTCATTAATTCTTGTTTATAAATTAAGTTATACAATAAAAGACAGGATCTGGTCTTTAATATGTTTTTTGTTAAGTGGTTTAATTGGATGGGGAGTGTCTATAACCCCTATACCTTCTAATTTATCTCTTATGGCAACTTTTACTGGTCTTTTTGGTCTGAGTACTATAATTTATAGTCTTGGTGATAATTCCCATATACCTCATCAGAACCCATTTGTAGAATTAGAATTAGATACAGAATCTATAAAAAATATTTTTATTGGAGGAACTACTGGAGGAATTCTGGGATTTTTACCTGGTTTTGGACCTGCACAGGGAGGTATAATAGGACAGAATCTTTCTAAAACAAAAGATAATGAGGATAATGCAAGTAATTTCTTAATGACAATAAGTGGAATAAATACATCTGATTGTTTATTTTCACTTATTGCAATTTATCTTATAGGAAATCCTAGAAGTGGAATAGCAGTATTTATATCCTATTTAATTAATGAATTTACTATTTATCATCTTTTAATATTTATTTTTGCATCACTAATTGCAGTGTCAATTTCCTTATCTCTTGCACTTATAATTGGAGATAAGTTTTCAAAAATTATTGAAAAACTTGATTATAATAAAATGTCAATACTTGCAATTGTACTTATGATTAGTTTAGTTTATATTTTTACTATTATCTATCACGGACCTATATGGTATATTACCTTGATTCTTATTACAACTACCTCTCTAGGTCTTATTCCTCATTATCAAGGTTTAAGTAAATCCCATCTCATGGGAGTATTAATTTTACCTGCAATAATAATATATTATACAATGTTTCACTGATAGGTGAATTATTAATATGTTAAATACTTTATAATTTTGACAAGTTTAAAAAAAATAGTTAACTAAAAATAGTGTAATTTAAAAAAAGTCTAATAGCTAACTAAGATAATTGTAATTTAAAAAAAGTCTAATAGCTAACTAAGATAATTGTATTTTAAAAAAAAACTATTGAAAATAGTGATAATTTAAATCAATTTAAAAAGAATATACTTATATTATAAAGTTACTTTGATGAAAAAAATAATTTATTAAAGCTTTTACTTATTTTAAAATCTAAATA
Organism: uncultured Methanobrevibacter sp.; assembly: GCA_900314605.1. GTDB lineage: Archaea > Methanobacteriota > Methanobacteria > Methanobacteriales > Methanobacteriaceae > Methanarmilla. Next base: position 15,908 of record OMVX01000038.1, read on the forward strand.
TTCATAAAATATTTTAAATAATAATAATTTTAAAAAATAATCAGAAAAGTAATACTTTTTTAGAAAAAAGTATTTATACTCCTTATTACAAATAGAAGTATGAAGTTAATAGAAAAAAGTATTACTAATGATTTCTATAACAACAATATTTAATACCATAGTTGGTTTTGAAAATTATTAACTTCGCCTAGGAAAATAATTCTAAGATATGTCGCCTCAAAAAATCTTAAATTATTTAAAAAATAGAAATTTGAAAAATAAATAGAAACATATCCCACTCTAAAGGATAAAAACCATATTAGAATATAAGAATAATTATAATCCATTAAATCATATTATTCTCTCCTCTCTATTAATTTAATAAAAAGATTATTCTTATATTCTCTTTTATTGGAAATTAATTTTAATAAAATAAAATTCTAAAAATTATAAAAAATAATAAAAAATCTAGTGATGTTGGTAAAATGTACTACAGTATAGAAAAATTAGAAGATCAGCCACATTTAATAGATGATACTAAAGAATATTTATTTAAAAAAATTAAAGAAGAATTTGGTTTAGATTATGTACCTGAATATCATTATGATATTGTAGATTTAGAGAAAACCTATATTAATCCTAAAAGAAATTCATTTTATATTGCATTAAATTCAAATAAAGAAATTATTGGTACTCTTGGTATTAGAGGATATGATAAACAGTTCGAATTTTTTAAATACAAATATAATACAAATAAAACTGCAAGTTTATGGAGAACATATATTGATAAAGAATATAAAAGACATAAAATTGGAACTAAACTTGTACAAATTGCAGAAGATTTTGCAAAAGATAAACAATATGAAGAAATATATTTACATACCCAAAAAGATTTAATTGAAGGTTACTATTTCTGGAGTTCATTAGACTATAATAAAACATATATAAATGATGACACAATCCACATGGAAAAAAAACTAAAAGTTTTAAATGTTGAAAACCTTAACAGAAAAATATTTGCTAAAACAATCTAATTTTATATTATACACATTTTTAAAAAAAATATCTAAATTTTAACTTAACAAATTAAAAACTTTTTTTAAGAAAAATTGAAACTTTTTTTATATAATAAAAAAATTTAATAAATAAAAAAAATAAAATAATCTATATGCTTGGAAATTTAAGACCCTTATTAACAAGAATTTTGAATCCAATAGCTAAAAAATTGGATATTAATCCTAATATTTTAACACTTATATCACCTATATTTGCTATTTTATCAGCAATATTATTTGCAAAACATTATCTATTATGGGCAGGCCTAGTTATATTATTAAATGGCTTATTTGATGTACTAGATGGAGCCGTAGCAAGATTTCATAATAAAACATCAGATTTTGGAGCATTTTTAGATTCTACTATGGATCGATTTTCTGATGGGATAATTGTAATTGGTATTGTATTTGGAGGATATTGTAATTGGATTATAGGTATTCTTCTTGTACATTCTGCTTTAACAATAAGTTATGTAAGGGCAAGAGCAGAATCTAAAGGAATTCAATGTGAAGTAGGTATTGCAGAACGTGCAGTAAGATTAATAGTTATAATCATTGGTTCATGTCTAGGTTATTATTATGGTAATCAATATTTCCTTTATATACTAATAGCACTTCTCATAGCATCTTATATTACAGTTTTACAAAGAATTTATCATGTATATCAGGTAACAGAAGAGGAAAAAAACAGATTTAAAAAAAGACCTGTAACATTATCTACCATATCCGATAAAGATAATAAATCCAATGATTTTGATAAATTAGAAAAAAAGGATGAAAAAGTAAGGGAAAATGAAAATAGAAATACATCCTCTAAATCTAATATAAAATCCTTTTTTACATCAAAAATTAATAAAATTCATAAAAATTCATCAGCAAAAAATATGGATGGATTAAAAGAAAAAGATAATACTAAACTTAAAAGAGATATAATATCTAATAAGAAATTTGAACCATTATATAATGAAGAAGAACTTAATGGTTCATTTCTTATTAAAGATTATGATGGTGTAGAAGAAGATCCTATAATAATTGATGATACTTTATTAAATGATAATTCTAAAAATTTAAAAATAGAAAAAATGGATAAAACAAATGTAAAAAAGATTATACGTCGGAAAAAAAAATAATGAATAAAATTTACACTATAATACTTTTTTATTTTGTGATAATATGAATGATTTAGAAACAAAAGAAAAGATAAAAACAGATATATCAAAACTTGAAAGGAATTTAAAACAAGTTTCAGATATTGATTTTACCCCCTTAGAAAAAGAAGTTTACTTAAGAGCAGTGGATTATAAAAATGATTCTAAATATTATCTTGAAAAAGAAGATTTCAGAACTGCATTTGGTTGTATAGAATATTCACATGGCTTACTTGATGCTCTTCGAATGATTTATAAAATTATTTAATTTTTTTTAAAAATTTTTAAAAAATTTAATTTAAATCTATTTTTAATATTTTTTTATCTATAACTTATTTTAAATTTAAGATAGCTTTTTTTATTATATTATTTAATAATTAGTGAATTGTAGAAATAAAGCAAAAAAAAATTATTGATAAACTTAAAGACATATACAAATATTTTAAATAATTTTTAAAAAACTAAAAAGTAGTTTGGATATAATAAAACTATTTCTAAAAAAAATTCTATTTCTTAAAATATTTTAGATTTAAAATTAATTTTAAAATGAATAAAATAATTTAAAATAAATAAAAGAGTTAAAATTATCTTAAATACAATTTTTTTATATGAAAACCTTAAAAAACAAAAATCATTATTTAAAAAATTCAATCACAAATACCAAATATGATAATATAAAATCTAATAATAAAAATAATATAACTATTCATAATAAAGATTTTAATGAGTATAATGATAGAAAAGACCAAATAAAGAACTTTAATTTTAACTCGAAAAATGATGATGATTCCTATGAAATGGATTTTTCTATAAGCTGGATTGATGATTTAAACAAACTTGATGAAAATGAAGATTTAGAAAATAATAATTTTGCCATAACAGATAAAATACTTCCACTTTATATGGTTAAAAATAAAGGTTTTACACCAGATGAGAATATTCTACTGGATAATATTCGTAACCAACTGGTTGATTTAGCAATATCTACAAAAAAAACAAAAGAAATAGGAAAAGTTCAAGATATAAAAAATATTCTACAAGAAAAAGTGAGTGGAAACACTGATTTAAATTATATAGATGACTTGTCAATTAGAATATATGAAAATATTAATGGATATGGTTTGATTAATCCTTTAATATCCGATGACGAACTTGAAGAGATAATGGTAATAGGATCAAATAAACCGGTATATGTATATCATAGAAAATATGGTATGATGGAGACAAATCTTAAATTTGATGAAGATGTTGAAATAATCCGTATAATTGATTCTATTGCAAGAGCTAATAATCGTAGATTTGACAATGAATCCCCAATATTTGATGGAAGACTTAAAGATGGCTCAAGAGTAAATGGTACACTTCCACCTGTATCTGCTGATGGACCAACATTAACTATTCGTAAATTCAGACATGATTCATATACAATCATTGATTTAATAAATTCTAATACTTTAGATTCTATAATTGCTAGTTTTTTATGGTTAACTATAGATGGATTAGGAGTAAAAGCATCTAATATACTAATTGCAGGAGGTACAAGTTCAGGTAAAACCACAACATTAAATGCTCTTGGAGGATTGATTAATCCTAAAGAGAGAATTATAAGTATAGAAGATACACTTGAACTTCAAATCCCACATGAACATATTATTAGAATGGAAACTCGCCTTGCTAATACTGAAGGTAAAGGAGAGTTAAATATGGATGATTTATTAAAAAATGCTTTAAGACAAAGGCCAGATAGAATAATTGTTGGTGAAGTCCGTGGTAGTGAAGCTATAACCCTTTTTACTGCACTTAATACTGGACATTCTGGCTTTGGTACTTTACATGCAAATAGCGGAAGAGAAACAATTAATCGTTTAGTTAACTCACCAATGTATGTTCCAAATATTATGATAACAGCACTTGATTTTATTTTAATGCAAAAAAGAATTTATCTTCCAAATGGTATGGTCTTTAGAAGAGTTACAGAATTATGTGAAGTAGTAGGTTTAGGTGAAGGTAATGTTCAGCTAAATGAATTATTCAAATGGAATCCTGGAGAAGATAAGTTCAGTAAGGTAGGTATTGCGTCTAAAACCCTTGAAAAAATAGGAAATATGAAAGGACTTTCAATGAAAGAGTTAAATCTCGAAATTAATAAAAGAAAAACAGTTTTAGATTTAATGGTTAAAAATAATTTCAGATCTAATAAATTAGTTAGTAAAATAATTGAATCCTATTATCAAGACCCTGATAAATTATTAGTAAAGCTATCTGAAAAATCTAATTCTTATAAAATAAATAATCATGATTAAAATGTTAGATAATTTCTTTATAAAAATAAGTGAAGTATTTTTATTTATAATTAATATGGTAATTAAGATATTTTTCTATTTATATTATCTAATCTTCAAATTTTCCTCAAAATATAATGGAAAAGAAAAAAAAGAAAAATATGCAAACACTAAAGAAGACAGCAAAGAATTTAATAAATCCATAAATTTTAATAAAAATAATTACCTCGAGAAGGAAACTGAAAAAATAAACAATAATCTCTTTAAGGATGTGAAATATTATTTAAATAAAAATTTTAAAAGGAATTCGTATAATCATATAAATTATAAAAATGCAGATTTAAAAAATGAGGAAATATTAGAAAAAATAACATATCGATTCGGCAGTAATCCAAGTAAAATAATCAGTAATAAACTTAATATTAACAAATATAATTTTAAAAAAATTCTTATTTTTATGATTTTAGTTTTTATTATGCTTAATTTTATATTATCACTAGATTTAGCCCTTATTATTATATTAATTATCATTATGTTAATATATTTTATAATAAAATTCCCTGAATTTCAAAGAAAAAATTTATATTCCTCAATTTCTAAAGACCTGCCATTTGCTCTTAGACATATGGCATGTGAACTAAAATCAGGTAAAGGATTAAATAATACATTAATTTCAATTGTAAAATCAGATTATGGAATATTATCTTTTGAATATAATAGGGTGATTAGTGAAGTGGAATATGGTCAAACTCTAGATAGTGCCTTAAATGATATGTCTAATCGTATAGATTCCCAGGGTTTAAGACGTGCAAATCAGCAGATAATATCTGCTCAAAAACTTGGATCTAACCTTTCAGATAGTTTATTTATTATTGCAGAAGATATTGCATTTGATATGAGAATTAAATTGAAAAATTATAGTCAAAAATTAAATGGATATATTATGATTTATACCTTTATGGTGATTTTAGCACCAGTAGTTCTTCTTATAATGACCATTGCAGCATCTACTGTTGTAGGTGTAATAATGCCTCCAATAGCATTATATATTATTTATGGAATATTTTTTCCAATGATTATTATTTTTATGATGTTATTGATTAAAAAATTAGAACCTAAAGTTTAATGGAATTATTTATGAATTTTTTCATATTTATTTAAACTATCCCCTTATCTGTAATTTTAAAATTAACCTTTTTTCCTTCAGGAAATACAGGGTGTCTTTTAAGTGTTGCTACTCTTTGAGAAATAAGTTCTCCCTTTTCAAGTTGAATTACAACTTTGCTCCAATACTGAAGTATTGTACCTCCAACAGCTTTAATTTCATTAACATCTTCCTCAGAAAAAGAGGAATATATTTGATTGGTTAAAAGAATTGCAATATTATACTTACGAGCTATACGAGAAAGTTGTCCCATTTGTTTACCTAATTCTTTATTTAATTTAGAAGAATTTCTATCTTCAATCCTATATAATGCAACGGCCGAATCAATAATAAGAAGTTCAACATCATCATTATTTTCTTTAAGCCATGTTTCCACTATTATTAAATCATCACTTTGCTCTTCAAAACTTGTAGGTTCTAAAATGATTATATTATTTGAAACTTCATCAAATGATTCTTTAGCAATTTGTTTAATTCTATCAACTGATATTCCTCCTTCGGTATCAATGTAAACTACTTTTTTTCCTGATTTAGATACTTCAACTGATAGTTGTAATGCAATATTTGTTTTTCCAGAACCTGGAGCTCCAAAAATTTGTGTTATTACTCCTTTTTCAATTCCTCCATCTAAAATTTCATCAACAGAAGAATTTGTAGAAATCTTATTTGAATCTCCCATTTTATTTAAAGTTTTCATATAATCACTTATTTTCCTAAAATTAAATAATGAAATAATTGTATTTTAAAAAAAAATAAAATTATTTAAGTATTATTAGTTATTAATTTTATTTTTTATAAATATTTATTTTAGAATTAGAATAAATTTTAAAAATTATATTATGAATACTATTTTATTGTTTTATAATAATTTAACATAAAGGACAGGTACTATCTTTAAAGTAAAATCCAAGTCTTGCCATAAATTGACTATATCCTTTATCAATTAGACCTGTTACATCTAATATAGCATACATTATAATCCGATGATTATTAATAAGTTCAGTGAAATTTGAAAAATTACCATCAACTAATACAAGATCTAAATCATATGGGTCTATTTCAAATATCATATCCATTTCATTAATGTTAATCTGACTATTAGCATTATTCTCCTTTATTTCTACAACAATATTTTCTTTTTTAATTGTTAATAATATTCCATATTCAGGATAGCTAGATAATGCAATTCCTATTTTACTATTTTCTTTTATTCCGCTAAAATATTCAAAAATAGAATTAGTCCATTTTTCCCATATTTCTTTATTAAAATAATCTTCTACTTTCATTTTATCAATATTGTATTTTATACGTCTAATTCTTTGAGATATTTTGTATATATTAATATATTAGATGTAGCTTATATATTAACTTTAATAACTTTAAACTGAAAATAAAGAAAAAATGAATTATTAAAAAACTTAAATAATTGGAAAAATTTCAAATTATTTGAGAAAAATAGAAAATCTTTACAAATACACAACAAGGATAAAACTTGATAGAAATAGATATAATTAAAATTAATTAAAAAAACCGATTATTTAAATATATTTTTAGGATGCCTAATTATTTTACAAGAATTTAACACAAAAAACAACTTACAACATAGATAAACAAAAATTATTTTTCACAATATTTATTAATAAGAATATACAATTATTATTAAAATATTTTATAAAAATATTTATATGAATGCAAAAGAGGTGTTTTTCACAAATGGAAGATAAAAAATTATATATACTACTATTATCTTTTATAATATGTATTTTAAGTATTTCAGCTATAAATGCAACTGAAATTACTACAAACAAAGACATGATGAGTTCTGATAACAATAACGATAATAATTTAGAAACAAACATTCGCTATGATGATGTTACAACTAGTGAAGAAAATTCTGAAATTAAAATAGAAGAAAACAATGATAATGATAAAGAGGATGATGACGACCCATTAACATTTACAGAATTAAATACAACAATTAATAATAATACTGATTCTACAATCAATTTATCTAACAACTACAAATATAATGAAGATATAGACTCTTATTTTAAAGATGGAATTTATATTAATAGAAATTTAACAATATACGGAAATGGAGTAACAATAGATGGAAATCAAATGGCACGAATATTTAAAGTAGCCGATAATACTAATGTAGAATTTCATAATATAAAATTCATAAACGGTAAGGTAGACAACGGTGGAGCAATATACGGAGGAAATGCATACAACTGTGAATTCACCAAAAACAGAGCAAACCTTGGTGGAGCAATATACGGAGGAAATGCATACAACTGCACATTCACCGAAAACAATGATACATCCGAAGGCGGAGCAATATACCAAGGAAATGCAACTAATTGTACATTCATAAACAATGAGGCATTTGGAGGTGGAGCAATATACGGAGGAAATGCATACAACTGTAACTTCACTAAAAACAATGCATATTATGGAGGAGCAATAAACCACGGAAATGCATACAACTGCACATTCACCGAAAACAAAGATAATACTGAGGAATCATGTGGCGGAGCAATATACCACGGAAATGCATACAACTGTAACTTCACTAAAAACAATGCATATTATGGAGGAGCAATAAACCACGGAAATGCATACAACTGCACATTCACCGAAAACGAAGCAAAAAATGGTCATGGTGGAGCAATAAATAATGGTACTGCTACAAATTGTACATTCACCGAAAACAAGGCGAAAAATGGAGGAGCAATATACCAAGGAAATGCAACTAACTGTGAATTCACCAGAAACATAGCAGATGAGGGTGGAGCAATATATGGAGGAAATGCATACAACAGCACATTCACAAACAACATTGGATATTATGGTGGAGCAATAGACTTAGGAGATGCATACAACTGCACATTCACCGAAAACCAAGATATTACTGAGGAATCATGTGGCGGAGCAATATACAGAGGAAATGCATACAACAGCACATTCACAAACAACAATGCATATTATGGTGGAGCAATATGCCGAGGAAATGCATACAATTGCACATTCACAAACAACATTGCATGGTTCGAGGGAGGAGCAATGTATAATGGAACTGCTTACAACTGCACATTCATAGGTAACAATGCAACATCTGGCGGTGCAATGAGTAATGGAGATGCAATCAACTGTTTATTTAAAAATAACATAATAGGTGGAGCAATGTATGGAGGAAATGCTATATTATGTAAATTTGAGAATAATAGTTGTGCATATACAAACATTATTCCTGCAACAATCAATGTATTAAATTACACATCAACTTACGGATCAGGTGAAAGATTGAAATTCAACTTAACCGCAAATGATACCTTATTTGATGGATTTAATACTACTATTAACATATATAAAGATGGATTATTAGTCAAAACTGTTTATGGTTTAACAGGTGAAGGATGGATTGTAAATTTAAAACCTGGTAGATATACAGCTGTTTTAAGCCTCACAGATTATCCGGA
>OMVX01000007.1 GCA_900314605.1 uncultured Methanobrevibacter sp.
ATCTATATTTAATAGTTGTACTTCATAGTATTTAAATTTACAGAATAAATAACAGAAAAAAAATTATAAAAAAAGTAAGTTTGTGTCCCACCCTCAAAATAAAAGAAAAAAATTTAATAATAAAAAATATATGATGTGATAATAATGGGATTGTTTGATAAATTTAAAAAACCAAAATGGGAAAATGAAGACCCAGAAAAAAAGAATAGAAGGTATTAAAGAATTAGATGACCAGGAAATATTGCTTAATATAGCTAAAAAAGATAAAATTAAAAATGTTCGAAAAGAAGCTGTAAAAAAGATAACAAACCAAACTGAATTATATAATATAGCAAATAACGATAAAGAGGATATTATTCGTGAAGAAGCATTTGAGCATATTACAGATGAAAATTTATTAATGGAATTGGCTAATCATTCAGTTAAATTTGATATTGCAGCATCTAGAAAATTAACTGATCAATTAGAAGAAAAAAATAAAGAAGATTCTCTAATAAAGATAGTGCAAAATAAAGAAAATATATTTTATCTTCGAGAATACGCAGCAGAAAAAATCACCAACCAAGAAGTATTATTAAACATAGTTAAAAATGATTCTGATACAAAAGTTCGTAAAAATGCATTAAATAATATTACAAATCAAAAATCACTAATAGAATTACTAAGTGATGCTGAATTTGATTTAGAAAAAGAAACCCTTGAAAAAATCACCGACCAAGACGTATTAATAGAAATAGTATTGAATAATCAATCTAAATTTTATAGACAAGGAGCAATCCCTAATATAACAAATCAGGAAGTATTAGTAAAGATTGCATTAACTGACAGTGACTATGAATGTCGAGAAATTGCAATATCTACTTTAACAAATATTAATGCATTTGAAAAACTAAATAATGTCACATCCAGTTTATATGATGTTGAAAATTATGGTGCAATTATAATTGAAAAAAGTGGTAATATTGTAACTGGAAAAGAGAATATTTTTAATAATTTAAAAAGGACTGACAGTTCAAATATGCATGTTGAATCTCCATCAGATGCAGTATTAATAAGTATAGACTTTACAGAAGAAAGTGGAGATTTATCAAAGTACTTTTATAAGAAAATTATAACAGGCCATGGTTTAGGAGATTTAGAAATTAAAGAAGATTACCTTTTTAAAAATTTAAAATTCCTTATAGTTCAAGGTATCAATGATAAAGTAACTAATATTGATGGAATGTTTAATGGATGTCCTAATCTAATTGAAATTAAAGGATTAGAAACATGGGACGTTAGTGGTCTTTCTGATAAAACATATTATAATGATATTTATAATAAATATAAAAATTAATCATATAATGTGAATTTAAGGATTAATATATAAATTATTATCTAAAACCCTTAAAAATTAAAATTATTTGACTTTAAAAGTTTAGATGTAATAAGGGTTAATTTACCTTCCCCATCTAATTTTTTAATTTCCTCTTTAGAAAAATATCCATAATCTGTATGTTCATTACTTAATTGAATTTCTCCTTCATCAAGTATTCCAGACATAGCTAAATTAATAGATTGAATATTCTGATTGTTTTTACAAGATTTAAAAGTATATTCACATGCAGAATAAAAACCTAATAATTTAATATTCAAATTTGTTTCTTCAAATACTTCCCTTTTTAATCCTTCATCAAAAAATTCGTCTTTTTTAACTTTTCCACCTGGAAACTCCCATTTTCCAGGGTCATGAAACCTTTTATTTGGCCTTTGAAGAAGTAGTAATTTATCATCTTTTTTAGAAATTAATCTCACAGAAAGCCCAAAGCCTATTTTTTCCTCATCCATAATATCACCAAATAGTTATACAAAAATTACTTCCTTACATATTTTTAAAAGATTCTCTCTAAAAGAATCAATATTAACCCCCGGAAATGCATCTATAATACCGATATCATATTTTTCATCAATTAAATTTACTAAATCATTTAAATCTTCATTATATATACTATATTTATCCTCAGGGATTTGATTTATTTTTAAATTAAATTCTGTTGTTTCTACAGCTTTTTTATAAATATCATTAAACAGAACAAAGCTAGCATTTGATTTTAATCCATATATTCCAAGGGTTCCAGGTCCACACATTCCATCAATAATCCGAGGATTATCATATTTATTTAAAATCTCCTGGACTTGATTGATTTTACCTTGATTTTTTCTTGGAAATTCAATATGTAGTTTAGATTGTTGTTTATAAATAACAATATCTGCTACAGACGTATTTAGAATATCTACTCTAACATCACAACCAGCTAAAAGTTTATATTCTTCAATTTCACTATTAGAATCTAATTGACCAATAGTTAATTTAGGATTGCCTCTAATAACACCTTTAACTTCATGAACTTCATCTACAATGATTTCTGCAACAGCTTCATTAATATCTTCTAAAATTAAAACTAATGTATTATCTGATAGCATTGGAGTTTCTTCAAGATATAAACCAGGAGTGATTAAAGGAATACCTACCCTTCGAAGTGAAGCTAAAGATTCTTTAAGTATGCCCTGATTAATTAGTATTTTAATAACATGTGAAAGTACAATATCAAGACTTCTCCTACCGCAGGAAGGACATTTTGCATAATCTGAATCTAAATCATCTAAATTTAATTGACGTTTAAGCGGTGTTGCTTTTTTAAGCTCAATAATATTACAATCAACACATGGACTGTAAAAATCATTAATATTAGCTGAAATATCATCAAACTCTTTAAAACAATTCTGACTACAAAAACATTTCATAATAATCAATTTATTAATTATAATTATTATTTTTTTTTAAAAATAAATGGTGAAAATATTAAATATTAAAACTATTTCATTAAAAAAAAAAAAAAAATTAATCTAACTTTTTAGTGAATTTACATTCTGGATAATTAGAACAACCTAAAAAATCACCAAACTTACCCTCAATCTTCCTCAAACCACCACCACACTCAGGACAAGCACCAAAATCCTCACCTTCATCATCATCCAAATTAAAAGTATAACGACAATCAGGATAATTAGTACAACCTAAAAAATCACCATAATAACCGTGTATTAGTCTTAAAGGAAAACCGCACTGAGGACAATCACCATGGTCTGAATTAACATCTTTAGAAAATCTGCATTCTGGAAAATTAGTGCATGCTAAAAATTCACCATTCTTACCTTCAACTATTTTTAAATCTCCCCCACATTTTGGACATTTTTCTTCAGATTTCATAAAAAAATATTTAGTTTTTACTATTATATACTTTCTTTTAAAAATCAATAAATTAAAAAAATAAAAAAAATGAAGTTAGTAAAGTTAATATAAGCTTCCACCAGTATATTCATTTTCTTCTGTGTAAATTCTAATTAATCTATCTACAACATCCTCATACATTAACCTATATCCAATAGCACCATTACCATCTTTCATTTCAACATTGTTAAGATTTTTATCAGCAGCTTTACTACTATTGTTTATTATATACCACATTCCATGAGGAGTGTAAATAAATAATGAACCAAATCCTTCAGATCTTCCATTTTTAAAACTATCATCAGGGTCATATATTTTAGTTGAATGAATAGCGAGACGACTTAAATCCTGAGCAGGTTGTGTTCCTCCTTTTTTAAATAAAACTTCAAGCCATTCAAAAGTCTGGTCTTTAAGTTGTGCTTTTTTTAATGGATCTTTAAATGCTTCTTCTACCTTTTTATTACGTTTTTCAAGAGTGTCTTCAATACCTAATATTTCTTCAATTTTAGAAACATCACTTTCAAGACATCTCCACCCTTCAGGTCTTCCAGTAACTTCAGTAATACCATTGACAAAATCTTTTCTACCATATCTTTTCATATATGGCTTAATTTTTTCAAAATCATCATCAGGTATCCTCTGATTTAAACCATACAAATAACCTAAGCCATTAGCATCATAACATTTTGTCTCTAATTTTAATGGTTTTTTATCTGCCATCTAATCACCAATTCTTTTAATAAATAAAATATATTAAACTTTAATTATTAAATATATTATATATTCAAATATTTAAATGAATTAAATAGTAAATTAAACTAATAAATGGCCAAACACGAAAAATTGATTAAACTGAAAATAAATGCATAAAATACAGGGATATGATGATAATTAATGTAGGTGGAAGAACAGACATAGTCAACTATTATACTCCATGGCTATTAAATAGACTTAAAGAAGGATATGCATATTCTAGAAATCCTTTTGTAAAAGAAAATGTATACTGCTTAAGTCTGAAACCCGAAGATGTTGATTGTCTCTTGTTCTGCTCTAAAAATTACACCCCTATATTAAATCATATTGGAAGGATAAATAAGAAGTATCATATATTATGTCATTATACAATTACCTGCTATGGTAAGGACATTGAACCGAAAGTTCCTTCCATATATCAATCCATCAAGATATTAGAAAAATTATCAAAAATTGTTGGTAAAAATAAAATCCTATGGAGATATGATCCAATACTTCTAACTGAAAAATATACTGTTAGAAAACATTTGGAAACTTTTGAGTATATAGCTAAAAGGATTACACCATTAATTAATAGATGTATCTTTAGCTTTGTAGATATGTATAAGAAAGTGGAAGAAAATATGCCTGAGATAATTCCATTTACTGTAAAAGATAAAGAAAACTTATTGAAAGGAATTGGTGAGATATCAAAAAAATATAATCTTTATACACAAAATTGTGCATCAAATGAAAACTATGAAAAATATAATATTCATAGTGGAAGCTGTACAACAAGAGAAATATTAGAACAGACACAAAATGCATTTTATAAAAATGTTAATGGGACTGGAATTAGAGAAAATTGTCATTGTATTCCATCAAGAGATATTGGTGCTTATAATTCTTGTTTAAGTGAATGTAAATATTGTTACGCAAATAGAAAGCCAGAAATTCCTAAAAAAGTTATTAAACTCCATGATGAAAAATCAGAATTATTACTTGGACATCTAAAAGAGAATGATAAACTTATTGAAACAGATGTAATAAGATATATTGAACCTAATCAAAAAACTTTATTTGACTTTTAAGGCGTCTGTAAAAGTCTAAAACTTATTTTAAAAATCTTCAAAATCATAATTTGAAAAATAAATGAATAAAATATGAAAAAAATAATGGGTAAAATTCTTTAATTATAAAAAAAATGTTTAAAAGTATATGAATCCTTAACTATTTCAGAATTAACCTATATTATCAAATGTATCTGTTTAATTTAATAACTCTTGTTTTTTCTTTTGAAATTCTTCTTCTGTAATAATTCCGGATTCTTTTAGTGAGTAATATTCTTTAATTAATTCTATTTTATCTATTTCTGAAGGTTCTGCTTCCTCTATGTTAAATGCTAAAATCTCACTAATCCAAACATTATTAAGGTCTTTAGAAAAAATATTAAGATAATTATTAGTTATTGCATGATAATCTTTTAAATAGTAAATATTTTCCGATAAGGATTTAGTTAATAAATCTGCGAAATAATTATCACATATTTTAAGATTTATCATCTCTTTATCTGATTTAATATAAATAAAATTATTTTCCTCTGTAATCTCCTCTATTTTACTAAAATTAATTATTGTTTTTAAATCATTTTCTCTGATTTCCAATCGATTATCTTTAATGCTCAATATTACATTTGTTGTATCTTTAACGTTTTCTTGAACTTGGATAGGAACCTGTTTTTCTACAGTTTGCATTTCAGTTTTAACACCACTTGTTCCTGCTAAGCCAATTAAACCAAAACCTAAGGTAGCAGCACCTTTTACTAAACCACCATGTTTTTGTTTAACAACAGGGATTTCTTCTGTAATTGTTTTCATTTGGGTAGTTGTAATAGTTTTTGAACCATTTTCTCGAATAAATGGAACTCCATCTTGATTCAAGTCAGTGATTACTATTTTTTTAGAATATTCAAATAAAAGTTCATATTCTTTATCTAAAAGTTTATTCTGATGGTTATTATTTGATATTTCATCTTTAATTAATTCATCAATACTGCTTTTGTCATGATTTTCTTTAATAAATGATTGAATTTTATTAATTTGACCAATAGTGAATTTATTTTCAGAAAATATATTATTTAGATCTTCAGATGAATAAATAGACATATCATTGCTTTCATCATATTGAGAATAGATAATTTTATTCTCACTAGAGGTAATGGGAGAATAATTTAAATCATTTGAATAAGATTCAACTCCAAAATCATTAACTTTTAATTTAGTTCCACAATTAATGCAGAAATTAGATACAGAATCATTTTCAAAATTACAATTTGGACATTTCATAATATATATTATTAATTTAAGATATTAATAAATTTTATATAATTTATACAACAAAGATTTAATCAATGAAATATTCTAAATTATTATGTCATAGAATGCCTGAAAGGTCTTTTCATTATAAAAACCATCAATTCCCTGTTTGTGCAAGATGTACAGGATTTTACACAGGTTTGGCAATATTTTTAATTTATAAATCCCTATTCCCCATTAACTATACAATTACTTTATTTATAATTTCAATAATATTACTTATTCCAACGTCAATTGATGGATTTACACAATATTTAGGGTTAAGAGAAAGTAATAATAAGTTAAGATTTATAACTGGTTTAATTGGCGGGATTGGTTTAATAATACTTTTTAAAATAATTTTAAAAATAATCTACGGAGTTTTTTTATGAAATGTCCAAATTGTGAAACAGAAAATGAAGACAGTGCTAAATTTTGTAGAACATGTGGTATAAATTTACAGGAAAATTATACTTTTGAAGAAAAAAAAGAAGAAAAAAAATATGTCACCACAGTTGAGAATATAAATGATAGAGAATATAATAGGAACAATAGCAATAATACTTATAATGAGACGAGTAATAGTTCTTCCAGTTGGTGGGTTTGCTGTATTTGTTTAATAGGTATATTTATAATATTTGCAATATTTTCTCATTAATATTATAACTTAAAGTAAAATAATAGGATTTTTCTAATTCAACAGCTGTGGAATAAAAAAAGATACAAATTTAATTTTGTATCCTGTTAATTTTTTTAATCTGAATTATTTAGCATATCTAATTGTTTTTTAGCAGCTTCTCTAATTGGATAAACTGAATATGCTTTATGAATATTTCCATCATCATCCATTCTTTCTTCATAATCATTCCTTATTGAATCATTATCACGTATATACTTTAAATTATCTATGTTATTCATGTATTTTACTGCATTTTCACGTTCTACTTTCTTTCCATTTTTAGCTATATCAAATAATAAATCTTCTTGAATAGTAGAATCTTCAATCATTAGTATAATATCAATATCTTTAAATTTATTAGCAATATTTATGATGGTATCTTGATTTAAATTAGCCTTTTCAACAGCTGCCTTACGTACAAATGGACTAGAATCATTTTTAGCAATGTCTTCTAAAACAAATTCATCAGTAATCTTTTTAACAGCAGCTTCACGAACAAATGGACTAGAATCATTTTTAGCATTATAAATTAAAGTAGAATCACCACTAATTTTTTCAAAAGCAGCTTCACGAACAAATTCATTTTCATCATTTTTTGCAATATCTACTAAAATAATCTCATCACTAATTTCTTCAACTGCACGTTTTCGAACCGAAGCTTCAGAGGCATTTTTTGCAATATCTATTAAAATTGACTCATCATGAATTTTACTAACAGCTTGACAACCTTTTTTCCAAATATCACTATTTTTTGCAATATCTGCTAAAACAGACACATCATCAACCATTTCAATAGCTTCTTTATAAGAATATTCATAAGAGCCATAAATAGTTTCATGTGGACAAGTTTTTGCAATAAATTCTATACTAAGTTTATTATAAGCTTTTTCACGACAAGGAGTTAATATATGATTTTGAGAAATATTATATAAAATAGGCTCAGATTCAATATTTTCAATAGCTTCATCAGTAATATCCTTATAATTTGCATTTATTGCAATATTTCCTAAAATAGATTCATCACTGATTTTTTTAAGAGCATTTTGACGAACAGAATAATCAGAATCATTTTTAGCAATATATGTTAAGGTAGTTTCATCATTAATCTTTTTAACTGCATCTCTTCGAACATACTCATCCTCATTATTTTTAGCAAGGTCAATTAAAATTGACTCATCATCTAGCATATCCACACAATATTCATAAATATTTGGATTAGATTTACCAATTTCCATTAAAAGGGAGGAATCATTAATTTTTTTAACTGCTTTAGCAGATACTGAATCTGTTTTAGAATTTTTTACAATTTCAATTAAAATTTTTTCATCATTAATCTTTTCAACTGTTTTTAAACCAATATTATCATTAGAAGCATTTATAGCAATATCACTTAAGAGAGTATCATCATTAATTTTTTCAAGTGCTTTATAACCAATATCTGTACTAGGAGTGTTTTTTGCAATATCTGCTAAAACAGATGTAGTTCCAATATTATTTATAATAATATCAGCAAATTCATCATTTTTACACTCTTTTCCAATATTTGCTAAATAAGATTCATTATCTTTAATTTTTTCAATGGCTTTTAAACGAACATCTTTAGATTGGTCTTTATCTTTAGCAATATTAAATAAAATATCTTTATCATTAATATTATTTGTAGCTTCTAGTCTAACCTCACCTGAAAGAAGTAAATCATTATTAGCAATATCAGCTAAAACAGCATCTGAATTAACCTTTTTTACAGCTTCTAAACGAACTCTCCAATTTTTATCATTTTTTGCCATATTGGTTATTATTTCCTGATCATCTAATTCTTTTAATGATTCTATTCTCACTTTATAGTCGCTTTGTTCATATTTTGGTTTAAATAAATCCTTAAATCCCATAATATCCCTTTTTGTATCTATTATTTTATTAATTATTTTTCTTAATTTTAGCTTTTGCTTATATATTTCTTTTTTGATTTGAAACTTTTATAAACTGAAGAAAATCAAAATTATTATTAAATATTAATATAATTGTCTTTTTTTATATACAAATTTTTATTGATAATCTTTTCATAAAGAAATTAAGATGTAAAACATGTCATAATATTATGATATAACAATATTTATATAGGATGATATTAATATAAAAATTATAAAATTTAATGTGATAAAAATGACAGACAAAAATAATCTTGAAAAAAGAGATGATGATATTTGCGAAATAATGGACCCACATGAAGATGTTATCGAAAGAATGAAAACTCATATGATAGATGATGAAAAATATCAGGAATTAACAGAGTTTTTTAAAATATTTGGTAACTCTACAAGATTAAAAATAATCTCATTACTTTCATTTGAAGATTTATGTGTTTGTGATATTTGTGAAACATTAAATTTAAACCAGACAACAGTTTCAAATCAATTAAGAATTTTACGTGCAAATAACATAGTAAAATATGAAAAAGAAGGTAAAATGGCAAGATACTCACTTACAGACCTTCACATAGAAATGATATATAAAATTGGTTTAGAACATGCCTTAGAAGAAAAATAAAAGGTGTTGTAAATGAAAGATAATAAATGTTATGACTCTGATTGTAACGAAGAAGAATGTTATGATCCTAAACATTATAATTATATTTGCTTTAATCCTGATTGTGACGATGTTCCCTGCAAAAACAATGAGCATTATAAAAGAGAACTATTACATGAACATCAAAAAAACACCGATTTTGATGTATATGATCATAGAGAAGATATTGACTATAGTGAAGATGTTGAAATAAGTCTCTGTGGATGTTCAGATTGTGATGATGATAAAGATAATCATAATCACAGTCACGACCACGATCATCATCATGACCACGACCATGAACATGATGACGAATGTAATTGCAATCATCACAAAGAGGACAATAAAAATAGCACCAATGATAATAATGAGGATGATGATGAAGAAGAAGAATTACTTGCTGAAGGCAAACCATTAATTTATAATAGGCCTATTCAAATTATACTAAGTAGTGGAATATTGTTTATTATAGGACATATTTTAGAAATAATCTCATTTAATCCAACAATAACCAATACAATTTTTATAATTAGTGCTTTAATTGGAGGATATCAAATTGCAATTTCAGCATATAAGTCTTTAATCAAAAAACATACTATTGGACCTTCACTACTTATGTGTATTGCATGTGCAGCATCATTTATAATAGGACATCCTGAAGAAGGTGCAGCAGTTGCATTATTATACTTTATTGCAGAATTCTTAGAAGATTACTCAGAACATAGAGCAAAACACTCCATAAAATCATTAATGGAAATTGCACCAGATACAGCATGTGTAAAAGATGGTGATGCAGAAAAAATCATTCCTGTTGATGATGTTAACGTTGGAGATGTAGTTATTGTAAAACCTGGAGATAAAATCCCTCTTGATGGTTATATAAGTCAAGGCTCCTCATCTATAAATCAAGCATCAATTACTGGTGAAAGTTTACCAGTACATAAAGACGTTTCAGATGAAGTATTCTCAGGAACTGTAAATGAAGAAGGATATTTGGAAATTGTAGTAACCAAAAAAGCAAAAGATTCTGTAATCAGCAAAATCGTAACATTAGTTAAAAGGTCCCAACTTCACAAATCAGAAACAGAAACATTAGTAGATAAAATCGCAAAATATTATACTCCAATAATGATTCTAATATCTGTCTGTGTTGCATGTATTCCACCATTACTATTTAATGGTAACTGGAATATCTGGATTTATAAAGCACTTTCAATCATGGTAATCTCATGTCCATGTGCATTTTTAATTTCAACCCCTGTAGGTATGGTCTCATCCATTACAGCTGCAACAAAAAAAGGAGTTTTAATTAAAGGAAGTTCATATGTTGAAGAAATGAGAAATATTAAAGCTGTAATTCTTGATAAAACCGGAACCTTAACTGAAGGTAAATTAGTATTAAGTAAAATTGAAGTAAAAAATGAAGAATTTACTAAAGAGGAAATAATAAAAATATTAGCATCCCTTGAACATAACTCTTCACATCCTATAGCAAAAGCAATTTTAAACTACGCTGATGAAAATAATATTTCATATGAAGAAATTACAGACTTTAAAAATGTTGCTGGAAAAGGTATTGTAGGATTTTTAAATGGTGAAGAATATTATGCTGCTAATGAATCATTAATTGAAGGATCTGAATTTAACATATCCAGAGAGGAAATTAACAACTATTCCAGAAAAGGAGAAACAATAATCTGTCTTGGAAATTCCAAAAGTGTAATTGGAATAATAACTGTAAGTGATAAGATAAGAGACGGTGCAGGAGATGTTATATCTGACCTTAAAAATCAAGGTGTTAAAACAGTTATGCTTACAGGAGACAATAAACTTGCAGGAGAGAAAGTAGCAAATGAACTTGGTTTAGATTATGTTTATACTGACTTACTACCTGAAGATAAATTAAATCTTCTAGATACAATTCGTAATAAATTTGGTGATGTAGCTATGGTAGGAGATGGAATAAATGATGCACCTGCACTTGCAAGGGCAAATATTGGAATTGCAATGGGAGCAGCAGGTTCTGAAGTTGCTATTGAAACAGCGGATGTTGCATTAATGCAAGATGATATTTCTAAATTACCATATCTATTTACATTAAGTAGAAAAACTATGGGTATTATCTCCCAGAACATTACACTTGCAATTACTATAAAAATCCTATTTGTAATACTTGCAACACTCGGATTAATCACATTAATGATGTCTGTAGGAATAGGAGATTTAGGTTTAACATTACTTGTAATTTTAAACTCATTTAGAATTAGTAGGGTTAAAGATCCTTTATTCTAATTTTAATTTTACAATTAAATTAATATTTTTTAAATAAATCTTTATATTTTATTCTTTTTAATATATTTTTTTAATTAATTTTTTTGTTTTTTGAAATGAATCTATTGATATATTTTTTTAATCGATATGTTTAATTGGATATTGCTTATTTGATTGTATAATGCTTCTTTTAATTAAAGTTCTTTTATTTCTCTTTTTAAATTTTAAATAAAATAATTATACATAAAATAAACACATTTTTTTAATTATTAAATTAATTTTAATTAATTTAAAATATTAGATATATATGAATTTAAAGTTTAATAATATCAAAAACTAATATAATAAATAATTAATAAATAATTAAGATAAAAGTTTAAGGTAATTATAAAATAGTTAGATATTTTAAAAAAAATAATCCACTTAAAATAATAGAAATATTTTGAATATTATTATTTTTAAAAACTATTTATATTTAATTTATAAAAGATTAGAGGAAGAATATGGTTAAGTCAAGAATATATCTTGGAACCTTTTTAATAATAGTAATAGAACTATTTCTAGCGAAATATTCTAGTATTGGCCTATTGTTAATAGGTTTAATTATAGGATTATCCAGCGAAAAAGTCCTTGAAGGAGCATATGCTGCAGGAGCAAGTGGTTTTTGGGGAATTTTAATCTGTGATATACTATTTATAATTAATATTAAATTTTTAGGATTAAGCTTACAGCCTATTTTAGGAGGATTTAATGGTTTTACAGTGTCTGGAAATAAAAGTTACTTACCCATATTTTATGCATTACTCTCAGAAACTATTTCTATTGCTATAGCGGGAGCAATTGGAGCTATAATAAGAAAGGTGATTGGATGAAAGTAGTTGAAGATTTACATGATTTTGATTATAGTGTCTTTATAATTGGAACAGCAATATTTGTACTTTTACCGGTTATTGCTATAAAAACTGGAATAGAGATATTAACTGCATTTGCAGCTATAGGACCATTTTTTATCGGATACAAATCTAAAAATTATAGGGGAGCATTTTCTGTTGCAGGACTTTCAAGTATTTTCTTATGGATAGCTATAATATACGGTGCTCTTGGACAAATAGTAGATATTAACTTAAATCCCTACTTATTAAATACCCTTTTATTGATCGTATTAATATTTGTTGGAGGATTTATTGGATCAATGGGGCAGTTATTTAAAGTAAATAGAACTTCAGCAATTGAAATGGCAAATAAAAATAAAAAAGGAACTAAAAATGTTAAAAACCAAGTAAAACCAATAGAACAGGGATATAAAAAAGTCTTGAAGAAAATCAAAAAATAAGCTCTTGAAAACTATTACAGTAGTAATTTTAGGTAACTGATTAAATAACTATTAATAAAGTACTTGATAAATAAACAAATAAATTAAATACAAAATAAATATTTAAATAGTATAATAAAATATATCATTTATAGATATAATAATAAAATTTATAAATACTATTTTTATAATTTAATTTATGAAAAGACTGGTTAAATTAATAGAGAATTATTATTTTATACTAATTATAATTAGTGTAGTCATTGCTTTTATAAATCCTAATACCTTTAATTGGGTATTGGAAAAGTTTATGGGAATAAATATAATAAATGTCCTTTTAGGTGTAATTCTATTTGGGATGGGTACTACATTAAAGGCTGAACACTTTGTAAATGTGTTTAAAAGACCTAAAGAGATATTGTTAGGGGTCTCTGCACAGTACTTGATAATGCCCCTATTAGCTTTAACAATTGCAAGTTTATTTTCTTTAAATGAAGCTTTAACCGTTGGTCTTGTCCTTGTTGGAACAGTTCCAGGAGGAACAGCATCTGATGTTATAACCTTCCTTGCAAAAGGGGATCTAACATTATCAGTATCGCTTACTGCAGTTTCCACAGTTATTTCACCAATTCTAACTCCAATCATTACATTTATTTTAATTGGAAATGCTATTTCATTTTCTGTAACAGACATGTTCATTTCCACACTTCAAATAGTAATTATTCCAATTGGATTAGGTTTGTTACTTAATTATAAATTTTCAGACTTTTGTGAAAAATTAAAAGATTATTTACCTACAGTTTCCTCTATTGTAATTGCAATAATCGTTGCGGGAGTAGTTGGATCAAATAAGGAAGCTATAATCTGTTCATCCATAATAATAATTTTAGTAATAATTTTACAATATTTCCTTGGAATGGCATTAGGAATTATAATTGGTTATTTATCTGGAATGAAACGTAAACAAATTATTACAATTGCCATAGAAATCTGTTTCCAAAATTCAGGATTATCTACAAGTCTTGCTAAATCACATTTTCCTACTTTAACTTTAGCTACCGTGCCAGGAGCCTTGTATTCTGTATGGCAAAACTTTGCAGGGTCTATTATAGCTTATATATTCACCCGCTATTTTGCTAAAGAAGAATAATCTGTTATTCTTTTTCATATTGTTGTGATAAGGAGTTATTATACATCCTTTAATCGAAAATTTTGAAAAATAATATAAATAAATGTAAAAAATATAGGATATTGAAAATAAAATAAAAAATAATTTCACTATACTGCATTAGGATAAGTTTTAATTCTGATTAAAACAAATGGAATAGCTAAAACCATCATAATTATTGAACCGATGAAAATATAATTTATATAAGTATTATCAATAATTATACCTCCAATGACAGTTCCAATAAATATAGCCAAATTACACATTAATAAAAATATACCATTTGCAAATTCTGGAGATTGTCTAACAGATGAGGTAACCCAATACTGTGAAACAGTATATGCTGACCCATCAAAGATTGAAAAAAGCATCAATGCTAAAAACTCATAAAATGGTATTTCAACAAATAAATTCAATATAAACATTACAATTGCAAAACCAACTGGATAGAAAAACACTGCCTTTTTAGCATCACGTTTAATTGCATATCCACTTAAAGAGGTTCCAATTATAGAAATTAATCCCATTAAAAATAGAGTAAAGAAGAGCATTTCTCCATTAATTTCTGTAACTCTTGAAAGATATGTTGGAATGTGATTATAAGTAATACTGATACCTATTATCATAAAGAGAACATAGATTATAGAATATAAAAACAATTTGGATTTTGCATGGCCTATTTGCACAATGACAGGTTCTTTATTCCCTTCAAAATTAGGTATAAATAGGATAGTTGCAATTAAAGCAATAGAATTTATCAGACAGAACCAAAGCATAGTCCACTGATATCCGAAATTAAACCCTAAGTATGTAGTAATAGAAAGACCTAAAATACTTCCTGCTGATATTCCTAAAACAACTTTATTTGTATTATCAGGATCTATTTTACCTATAATTGTTAATGCTGCACTGATAGCAATAGGATATAAAATAGCTGGTATTACTCTAAAAATTAATCCTACAAAATAATTAGTTATAAACATTTCGATTAAATTGCATAATGCAGTAACAAAAAGAATTATCATAATGATTTTCTTTTTCTCAAATCTTGAAAATAAGGCAGGAGTTATTAAACTAGAAACACCTAAGACTCCAGCGAAAATACTTGCAAATATACTAGCAACAGTAAATGAAACATGGAAATAAATTTGAATTCTAGAAATGATTCCAACTAAACTCAGCATTGTAGACATTGCAAAGCATACCAAGGATAAAGACCAAATTATTTTTTTAACCATCAATATTTAATTTATTAAATTATTTATATAAATTTTATGTAAAATACTATGGTTAATTTGGTAAATATATCTTTAATAAGTAAATTAATAGATTAATATGAAAAAAAGCTAAAAATGTAAATGAATAAATATATTAAAATATAAATAAAAGAAAATCCTTCTAAATATGCAAATTATTAATTATTTAGTAATAATATACTATGTTAATAAAGTTACGATTTTTTAAAGAAAATTCTCTACTAAGTAAAAACCAACACTCATAATAGAAATTTAAAAAGTATTTTATAGGGTTATTTTTAATAAGATGTATTCTAGAAAACCATGTTAATAAATTAAATCAAAAAGAATAAATTAAAAAAAAGTTTATTTTATTGAAAACTTTAAAAAAAATAAAATTATAAAAAAATGATAAAATAGTAGTAAAATAAATTAGTAATCTAAAAGGGCAAAAGTATTAGAAAAAATAAGAAAATTATTCTACATTTCCCTTCAAGACTAGAATTTTAAATAAGTTACGTAATTATTTTATCTAATTGATCTGTTTCAATAGCTTTTTTAATTTCAACAGAAATTCTTCTACCCATACTCATACCTTCACCATATTTAAGGTGAGTGTAAGCAGAACCTTCCATAAATGTATTAGTACCACCATCTGTCCTTGCACTAGTTTCAAATACTACAAGTTCAAGATTATCATTTACAAGAGTTTGTAAACAGAATGGACCATTCATACCAGGTGCAACTAATTCTTTAGCACTTTCAACTAATTTATCACCTAAATCAAAGACCTGTGTAAGTAATGATTCTCTTATAACAACAGGATGATTACCAGTAACAACATAAGAAGGGGATAACTCAAGAGCTAATTGGTCTTTTGCAGGCATTCTTACTAAACCATCAATACTTGATTCATATCTACTATCCATACCCATTAATTCAACTTCATCATTTAATGCAGAGTAGAAATAGTGTATACAGTAGTTACAACCTGAAACATATTCTTCAATATGTGCCTGTGGAACATCCTCATCTTCTAACCATCCACGACTTTTCATAGAATCTATTTTTTCATTAAATTCTTCAGTACTAGAACAGATAAAGTAACCTCTTCCTCCTCTTGCACCTGGGAATTTAACCATTACTTCCCTATCTATTTCATCTGGACCTGAGAATTTTTGTGGAATTCTTAATTTACCATTTACAAGCAATTTTCTTTCCAAATCTCTTTCAGCTTCCCATCTTAAAATATCACGGTTACCGAACATAGGAACATTAAACTTATCTTCAACATTATCTAGTCCTGCATAAGCTACAAAAGATCCATGTGGAACAACAATAGCATTCATATCACGGAGCTTTTGTTGAACATCTTCATTAACCATGTCTTTAAATTTATCAACCATAATAAATTCATCAGCTACAGAAAAACGTTCATAAGGAATTTCCCTACCTTTTTCACATACAATAGCAGTACGGAACCCTTCTAATTTAGCACCATGTAAGATATGTAAAGAAGTATGACTACCTAAAGTAGCAATAGTAATATTTTCTTTATCATATCCATCCAATATCTCTAAAATATCTTCTTTTTTTATTTCTCCCATCTTAAAAATCTCCTTTTAAAATAAAGATATAAAATTAATTATGTAATTTAAAACATATAATATTTTTTATTAATAATTCATTTAAATTTAAGATAGTTAAAATAAGAAATAAGAAAAATAATGAATTATCATACAAAATATAATTTAAAACTAAAATTATTAAGAAAATTTAGTTTGATAATGTAAAAAAAAATCTTAAAATTAATTTAAGACCATTTAAATTTAAAAACTCTATATATTTAAAAATAAAAATATTAATAATAATTATAATTAATATGTAAAAAAATTAAAAAATGAATATTAAAGGACTTTATATTAAATAATAAATGGTGGTTAAAATGTTAATCGGATTAATATCTGACACACACATTCCAAAGCGAAGTGGAAAAATACCAGAAAAAGTTTTTGAAGCTTTTAATGATGTAGATTTAATTTTACATGCAGGTGATTTAGTAAGTAGCGAAGTAATAGATGAATTAAAGAATATTGCCCCTACATATGCTGTTCGAGGAAATATGGACCCTCCAACAATAGAAGATCTTCCTCCATTTAGAGTTTTAGAAATTGAAGGAATAAATGTTGGAATAACTCATGGAGTAGTTTATCCTAAAGGAGATATAGATAAACTATATTATATTGCAAAAGAATTAGATGTGAAAATCTTAATTAACGGACATACACATAGACCAAAAATAGAAACAATGAATGACATATTATTTGTTAATCCAGGTAGTCCTACTAATCCTCGATTATCAGATCCGACAGTTATGCTAATGAAGATTGAAGATGGTAATGTAGATATTGAAGCTATAAAAGTAGGTAAACCTACATGTGCTGCATTAAATTTTAAACCCCCTGAAAAATAATATAGTGTTGTGATTAAATGGGCAGTAGATGGGAAATGGAAAGAAAAAAGGACCCTTACTATAAAAGGGCAAAAGCTGATGATTATCGTTCAAGAGCCTCATATAAACTTAAACAATTAGATAAAAAATATAAAATTATTAGAAAAGGAGATACTGTTGTCGACTTAGGTGCTGCTCCTGGTGGATGGTCACAAGTTGCAATGGAAAAGGTTGAAGAAGAAGGTATTGTTGTATCTGTTGACTTAAACCGTATTAAACCATTAGATGGAGAGAATTTCTATAGAATTCGTGGAGATTTTACTGATGAAAATGTGCAAAATAAAATTAAAAAAATAGTTGGAGGGCATACGAAAGTTCTTATATCTGATGCATCACCAACTCTTACGGGAATAAAAGATATAGACCATTTAAGAAGCATTGACCTAATTGAAAGTGTTATAAGTATAGGAGATAATATTCTTGAAGATAAAGGAAATATTGTAATTAAAGCATTTCAAGGAGAAGAATATAAAAATTTAATTGATAAATTAAAAAAGAAATTTAAAGTTTTAAAAACAACTAAACCTCCATCCTCTCGTAAAAAAAGTTCTGAAATGTATATTATAGGGCTTGGTTTTAAAAGACCTAAAAACAAATAGTGTTCAAAAAAAAGAGTATAAAATAGAAATAATATTAAACTTAAAAAGAAAAAAGTTTAGGAAGTATAATTATTTATAGTTTCCCGACAAATTTTTATTTGTTTTGATGCAATATCAATCCGATCATTAACTTCATCGGCAGATTTACCTGCGGCTAATGCACTTTCAACATCATCAACATCACTTTGAGCTCTTGCTAATTGAAGTCTTACATCATCATAACGATTATCAGCAATACTGTCTGAAGATGAATTAAATTGAGCTTCTAATGAAGTATAATTTGATTTTAAATCAGCTAATTCATCATATTGATTTCCTGAAGACACACCAGTAGTTATTCCAGAAGAAATTAAACTAAAACCAATATAAGCGACCACAACAATTGTTGCAATGATTAATATTATACCTATAACTGAAACAAACATGGATGTAGATTTAAACAAACTTAATCTTGATTTTCTCATAAATAGTCCTCAAATTCATAATAATTTAAAAAAAAAATCTAGTAGTAAATAAAATATTAATAAAATATATTATTTTACCTATTTATTAAAGTTTCGATAATAAAGCAAATCATATTATTTAAAAATTTATGATTAAAAATTAGAAGATATATTATATTAAAAGTTCTATGAAATTGGTTAATAAATTAAAAAAAATTAAATGTTTAAAAAAGTATATAATATTGTAAAAATAATTTAATTATTATATAATAAAATATAAAATAATATAATAAAAAATTAAAATGAATATAATAATTAGAAATAAAAATAACACTTATTAAAACTATAAATATAAAATACGGTCCTAAAATCCGAAAATTTTAAAATAAATATTTTTTTATATAGTGAAAATCAATGTAAATACAATGAATTCTAACGAAAAATTAAATACAACCATTACAAAATTTGAGGAATTTTTCTCAACACAATACAAAGATGAAGTTTTTGATGCATTAGAACAATATCCTGATGAAAGATCAATTACAATAAACTATAATGAGTTAGAAATGTTTGATCCGGATTTAGCAGACCATTTAATTGATGCACCAGAAGATATTATTAAATCAGCACAAACTGCAATCAAAAATATTGACCCTCTTGCACAGAATGCTGATTTAAATGTAAGAATAAGTAATCTTACAAATATTATCCCTCTTAATATATTACTCAGTAAATATATTGGAACCTTTGTCTC
The DNA here is from genome assembly GCA_900314605.1 of uncultured Methanobrevibacter sp. GTDB lineage: Archaea > Methanobacteriota > Methanobacteria > Methanobacteriales > Methanobacteriaceae > Methanarmilla. The sequence goes on from OMVX01000007.1 coordinate 19,896, forward strand.
ATCAGATGGTATTATTAGAAAAACTGATGAGATAAGGCCTAGAATTGAAACAGGAGTATTTGAATGTAGAGGTTGTATGAAAAAATACGAAGTTGAGCAAACATCTCAAAATCATATTATTGAACCTTCAATGTGTCCTAACTGTGGAGGACGTACATTTAGATTACTTCAGGAAGAGTCATATTATATTGATACACAAACTGCACGTATGCAAGAACCTTTAGAAAACTTATCTGGAGGTACTGAACCTAAACAAATGTTAATGATACTTGAAGATGATTTAGTCGATGAGTTAAATCCTGGAGATAAAGTTAGAATTACAGGAACTCTAAAAACTTTTAGAGAAGAGCGAAGTGGTAAATTTAAAAACTTCATATATGTAAATCATATAGAACCACTTGAACAGGAATTTGAAGAATTAAAGATTAGTGAAGAAGATGAAGAACAGATTCTTGAACTTTCTAGAGACCCTCATATTCATGAAAAGATTATTCAATCTACCGCACCATCAATTAGAGGATATAGGGATGTAAAAAAAGCTATTGCACTTCAATTATTTGGAGGATCTGCAAAATTATTAGAAGATGAAACACGACTAAGAGGAGATATCCATATACTTATTGTAGGAGACCCAGGTATTGGTAAATCCCAAATGCTTAAATATGTATCTAAACTTGCACCAAGAAGTATTTATACAAGTGGTAAAGGAACTACCGGAGCAGGTTTAACTGCGGCAGCTGTTAGAGATGAACTTGGAGGATGGTCCCTAGAAGCAGGTGCACTTGTTCTTGGAGACCAAGGAAATGTATGTGTTGATGAGCTGGATAAAATGCGCTCAGAAGACCGTTCTGCACTTCACGAAGCTTTAGAACAACAAACTGTTAGTATTGCAAAAGCAGGTATTATGGCAACATTAAACTCACGTTGTTCTGTTCTTGCAGCAGCAAACCCTAAATTTGGTAGATTTGACCGATACAAAGCTTTAGCAGAACAAATTGAATTGCCACCACCAATTCTTTCTCGTTTCGATTTAATATTTATTGTTGAAGATAAACCTGATGTAAAAAACGATTCAGAATTAGCTAAGCATATTCTTAAAATACACCAGGAAAATTCTGTTGAATATGTAATTGAACCTGAACTTTTAAGAAAATATATTGCATATGCTCGTAAAAATTCTAATCCAACACTTACTGATGAAGCAATGGAAGTTCTAAAAGAGTTTTATGTTTCTACAAGAAATAGTTCTACAGAAGAGCAAGGCCCAGTTCCTATAACAGCAAGACAATTGGAAGCAACTATACGTTTAGCTGAAGCTTGTGCAAAAATAAGATTAAAAGAAGAAGTTGAAGCAGAAGATGCTGATGCAGCTGTAAAACTTCAATTAGCATGTCTTAAAGAAGTTGGTCTTGATCCAGATAGTGGTCAGATTGATATTGATAAGGTAGAAGGAAGAACACCAAGTTCAGATAGAGAAAAAATGAATAAAGTAACTGAAGAGATTGGAAATATGCAAGAAGAATATGGAGACCAAGCTCCACTTCAAGCTTTATTAGATAGACTTAAAGAGAAATATAATATTAGTGAAGAAAAAGCTGAACAGCTTATAAAAAATTTAAGACAAAAAGGAGTTATTTATGAACCAAGTCATGGATATCTCAAAAGGTCATAATTGAAAAAAAATTACTTCAAAATTATTATTAATAATAATTATATTAATATCTGAACAAAGAGTAAAGATTTAATTATATCTTAGGTGTAAATTCTAAATAAATATCTAAATTAGTATAAGTTATATAGAAATTATTATACTTTAGGGTATAATTTAAAAGTTGATTTATATGAAATTACTCTTAAAATTTATTTTCAAACATAATTGGAAAAAAATATTATTAATAACTATTTTATCAATAATTATTGTTCAATGCCAAATATATATTCTTGAACATGCAGCAATAATAGTGATTTTAGTTAAAAATGAGACTATTCCTGGGTTTATACCTCTTTTATATAGGTTATGTTTTGTTATTATCATATCCATTATTAATACGTTGATTGTTTCATATTTATCTGTTTTAGTTACTTCTAATGCTGCCTATTATATTAAAAAAGAAATTTTTAATATTTTAATGGAATTTGATACTTTTGAGGAATTTACTAAAGTTAACTTTTCAGGATTGCTAAGCAGAACAATTAGAGGTGTTGACACTATACAATATTTTATATTAATTCTAATTAAAAGAGTTTTAATACTAATTATAGCTTCAATTTTAGTTGGATATGAGTTATATTGTATAGATTATAAATTTGCCATAATTTTTACAATATTCATGATTATTACAGTTTTAATATTTTCATATAAATTAAACACTCTAGCAAATATGTATTTTAAAGTTAAAAAAATAAATGGTAGATTAAATAAGTTATTTAGAGAAAAACTTCTAACCCTAAAGTTAGTTAAGGCATATTCAAAAGAAGATACTTCAAATAAAATTTTTAAAAAAACTATTGAGGAATCATATACTGAAGGATATAAATTCAAATATAAATTAAGTTACATTTATTACTTAATAATATTAGGGCATATTAATATTCTTATATTTATTGCATTATTTTTAATATTATTTGACCTAGGCAAAAGTAATGGAATGGATATATTTATGATGTTATTGTATGTAATATATTGGGTAAATAAATTTAGTTTTATTTTACCTCTTGTTACTATACATCCATTAGCTTACACATCAGCAAGACGTATTGAAGAAGTATTAGTTTTAAAAAATAAATCCTCAGATGCTCCTAAGTTAATAAAAGAAAATGAATTTGACGGAATAGAATTTAATAATGTTTCAGTGACTATTTCAAATAGAAAAATATTATCAAATATTTCTCTAAAAATTCCTAAAAATTCAAAAACATTAATTGTTGGGCCTATATCTTCTGGTAAAACAACTTTAATGTATTCCTTAATAGGTTTTCATAAAATAGATTCTGGAAAAATATTAATTGATGGTTATAATATTAATTCAACAAATTTAAACGAAAAAATTAGTTTAACTCCTGAAAGACCAATTTTATTTAAAGACAATGTTTTAGAAAATATTAGATTAGGAAAAGATTCTATTAGTTATGAAGATGCCCGCAAGATATGTGATGAAGTTTTATTTGAAAAAGAATTATCATTTGAAGTAAATGAATATGGAAATAATTTAACAAATGAATCAAAACAAAAACTATCCATTGTTCGTGCATTGACCCATGATAGAGAATATTATATTTTTGATAATTCAACCTCCTTTTTAAATCCCACATCAAAACATATTATTAAAGAAAAAATTATAAGAATGTTAGATAATAAGACTCTTATATTTGTAGGTAATGACTTTGATGATTGTTTAAAAATGGACAATATTATTGTTTTAGATAATGGTTTGGTTGTTGATAGTGGAAAGCACAACGAATTAATTAAAACATGCCAAATTTACAAAAAATTATTCGAAGAATACAGAGGTAATTCAAATGTCTGAAATGCGTCCAACAAAAGATTTAATTAAAAAAATACTAGAATTACTTTCTGAATTTAGAAAAGAATTAATTTTAACTATTATTCTATTTATTATATCAACATTCGCCCTAGTTTATGCTCCCAAACTTTTAGGTAAAATAATAAACTCTATTTTATACTATTATTTTTATAAAACCCCTTTTTCTATTGAAGAAAACTTTTATACATTAATATATATTACTATACTTTACATAATAGGTTATTTACTTAACATTCCCATAAGTCGGATAATGGCTAAGGTAAATGAAAAAATTACAGCAAACCTTAAAATCGCATTATATGATAAACTAAATTATTTAACTCCAATTGTCTTTAGTGAAGAGTATTCTGGTGATATTTTAAGTAAATTAAATAAGGATGTAGCAAATATAAAATCCTTTATAAATAAAACAATAATACTATTCTTATCTGATATCTTAATGATCATTTTTGTTTATTTAGCATCTTTAACTTTAAATTTCCATTTATCCATAGTATTTATCGTTATTATTCCATTTTATATTTTACTTATGTATATAAACTATAAAAAATCCATAAAACATTATAAAATAAATCAGGATGATTTAAGTGAACAAATGGGCCTTATAGGCGATTATTTACCTAATCGTTTATTACTTAACATATATGATACTAAAAATTATTCTAAAAAACAGTTCAATATTGTAAATGATAAACAGAATAATAGTTTTTTAAAATCTAGATATTATGCTGGATTTTCAGAACCAGGAACTTCCTTATTGGCTTATATTGTACAAATATTTACATATGTTTATGGAGGATACTTATTATCCAAGGGAATAATTGATATAGGAACATTTACCACATTTTCTTTGTATGTGAAAATGTTTAAACGACCATTCCTATCACTCAGCGGAACATTTAACCCAATCAAAACTGGACTTTCAAGTTTTAATAATGTTTTAGATATTTTAGAGTATCCAACAGAAACCAATGAAAATTTACCAAGTTTAAATAAAAACCAAGTAAAAGGAGAATTAGAATTTAAAAATATTAACTATAATAATATTAAAAACTTAAATTTTAAAATAAGACCCGGAGAAATTGTAAATATTAACGGAGAGTACAGAAATAATTTAATAAATCTTTTATTAAGTTTTAAAAAGGTTCCATATGGAGAAATCCTTCTAGATGGTGAAAATATTAATAATTATAACTTAAAATCATATAGAAATATTTTTGGTATTTGTTTTGATGATGATTGGATATTAAATAGTAGTGTTTTTGATAATATTGCATATGGAGGAGACGATATAAGTTTAGAAGAGGTAATTAAAATCTCTAAAACCATAGGACTTGATAATTTAATTGAAAAATTTCCAGAAAAATATGACACAATAATATCAGAAGATTTCCGAAATTTCAGTAGCGGAGAAGCTAATTTAATTTGTATTGCAAGAGCAATAATATCTAATCCTAAAATACTAATTTTAAATTATCCTAATGCCCTATCAAATCAAAAATTAATGGAAATCAGTAAAAATAGAACTACAATATTTTTAACCTCAGACAATGGCCAGATTGAATTTGCAGATAAAACCATTAACATTGATTAAAATAATATCCAAAATATAATTTCTCAAAATATCGAATTGAAAAAAAACTGTTTCAAATTTATAAATATTATATTTAGATTTGTAAAAAAGAAGGATTTAATATGGTTTAAAGATATAATAAAGGATATGAATTCCAATATAAATTAAGTAATATCATTTAATTTATTAAATATACATATTGAAAACTCGAATATCCTGTAAAAAACAATGAAAGAAAATATATTCAAAAAATTTATCAAAAACATATAAAAAATAAGAATGAAAATAGAAAAATGACTTTTAACAGGAGTTATGTTAAAACTGAATTATTTAAAAATAAAATACAAATTAAAAACTATCACAAAAGTTTTTAAAAGAGCCATTAAAGAATAGGTTAAGTATTTATATTTAAATCCTAATATTTACTAATATGAATCCAATAGATTTTTTTACATTAAGTTATTTTGGAAGATATTATATAATAGCCATAATATTAGGAATAATTATTGGAGTATACACATTATTTAGAGTTTATTTTGCATTGAATGATTTTAAATTATTAAAAATTAAAAAAATTATTATAAGTACAGTAATTGCAGTTTTGGCCTTTGTTACTATGTTAAATGGGTGGTCAGATGCAGCAATATTTATTTCATATTTATTTTTCGCTTCAATATTAGCAGACCTTATCAGATTAGTTTGGAAATATTTGTTAAAAGATAAATATTTGAAATTAATTCCAAGATTGCATAAGAAAGGAATTTTAGCATTTATAATTTTCACTATTATAATAATAAACGGTTTTTATGGAATGAGCCATATAGATCAGACAGAATATAATTTAACAACAAATAAAATTGGTAATAACTCATATTCTATTTTATTTATCAGTGACGTTCATTATAATCCAGATAAGAACCCCCAATTAATAAAAGAAAGTATTTCCAAAATGAATGAATTAAAACCAGATATTGTTATTTTAGGGGGAGATATTGTTGATGAGAGAACACCCAAAGATAGTATGAAAGAAATAATTAAGGAATTAGGATCTATTAATTCGACCTATGGCACATATTATATTTATGGAAATCATGACAAGCGACCAGATACTGAATTCTGCGAAAATGGAAAGAGAACTTTCACGGATAAAGAACTTAATCAAGCAATTACAAGTAGTGGAATAAAAATATTAGAGGATAAAAAAGTAATAATTAATGATGACTTGGTTTTAATAGGTAGAGAAGACAGAAATCAAAATAAATTTACTGAAAGGGCTAACATCACAGATATGCTTAATAAAAGTGATTATTCTAAATATATAGTGGTTTTAGATCATCAACCTATACCCAAACAGGAAGATTTAGGAGACGGAATAGATTTACAACTTTCCGGCCATACACATGGAGGACAAATATTTCCATTTAACCTCTTTCAAGAATTAAATCATATTTACAATTATGGTATATACAAACACCATACTATGACCCTGATTGTCTCTTCAGGTTTAATAGGTTCTGGATGGCCAATGAGAAATGAAGGAAAATGTGAATATGTTTTAATTAATATAAATTAAATCTATCAAAATACGAAAATTAAAAAAATGAATTAACCCTTTTCAAAATTCAATTATTCCAAATATATATTCAAACATTTTAATAATTCTTTTTTAATATTATACATTATTTAATCTATTATTTTTTAATGAGATAATATATAAAAAAATACTCTAAAAACTAATTTAGAAAGAAACAATTATCGAAATTTATGATTCTATAAATTAATAAATAACAGATATTTAATAGTCTAATATCTGCTCAACAAGAATAAAATAGAAAATACTCCTAAATAAAGTTTTTAAAACATATGAAAAGAAAAACAAAATAGAAAACGACTTTTAACAAGCCCATGATAAACTAAATGATTAAAAATAAATGAAAATTAAAATTATCAAGTAAGTTTTTAAAAGACATCCAAACTCTAAAACAATAAATATTAATAAATGATTAAAATCATAATTATATTATTATATTTTTTTATAGAACATTGAGTATAATATATTAAAAAAAATTAAAAATCAAAATTATATTTAATAACTAAAAGAGGATTGATATTTATGGATGAATATGAAGAATTATTAGATAGGACAATATCCCAATTACCTCCAGAAGTTTTTGAATCTAAAAGGTTTAAAATACCTAAAGCATACTCTGATATTCAAGGAAATAGAACTTTTATCAAAAATTTCAAAGATGTTGCAGAAAAATTAAACAGAGACCCACAACACTTATTAAAATTTTTACTTAGAGAGTTAGGTACTGCAGGAAATTTAGAGGGACAAAGAGCTATACTTCAAGGAAAATTTACACACTATTTAATTAATGAAAGAATTGAAGATTATGTTGATAAATTTGTTATCTGCCAAGAATGTAACAGGCCAGATACTATTATTGTAAGAGAAGATAGAATATTCCAATTAAAATGTTTAGCTTGTGGTGCAAGAGCTCCACTTAAACCATTATAGATTTATTTAAAAATATTAATTTTATTAATATTTTTTTTATCAACAGATGGAATCAATTAAAAGCTTAAATCAATGAATATTAATTAATGGATTATGTTAAATTGATGTGTTTATATGTTTTGTCCAGAATGTGGTAGTTCTCATAAGGAAATGATTGGTAATATCTGTATTGACTGTTTTTTAAAAGATTATCATTTTTTAGAAATACCTGAAAATATTAAAATTACAGTATGTAAACACTGTAATGCCAAATATTATAAAGGAAATTGGATTGATGAAGATATACCTGAAGAAGAAATCATTTACCGTGCACTTGAAGATAATATTCAAATTGATGATATGATAGAAAATGAAATTATTGATTTAAATATTATTCAAATGAGAGGAACAATAGCAGAATGTACCATTGATGGAGTGGGAAACTTTAAAGACAGAGAACTTAGAGAACATTATAACACTAATGTTCAGATTAAACATGCAACCTGTCCCACTTGTTCTAAAAGAGCTTCCGGATATTATGAAGTTGTAATACAACTAAGAGCAGACGAAAGAGAACTTAGTGATGATGAAAAAGATAAAGCTAATGAAATAATATATAATGTCTTAAATAAACAATTTAAAAAAGATAAATTAGCATACCTTCATGAAAAAGCCATATTAAAAGAGGGTATAGACTATTATATTGGTTCATATAAATCTGGAAAAAAAGTTTTAAATTCCTTAAAAAACCATTTTGGAGGAATAAGTAAAGAATCTCCAAGACTTATATCTGAAGATAAATCTACTGGAAAAAGACTATACAGAATATGGATTTCGTTAAGACTTCCAAAATATGAAATTGGAGACATAATTAAATTCCAGGACAAAATAGGAGAAATATTATATATTAACCAAGACAAAACAGTTGCAGTTGATATTAAAAAACATCAAAATTTTTCAATTTCCTGGGTAAAATATGAAGATGTAGAGATAATCGAAAAAAAGGAGGAGATTCAGAAAACCTCCGTAATATCTAAATCTCCATCTATTCTTGAAATTTTAAATCCTGAAGATTATTCTGCATATGATATAAAGATGAAAGAAGAATATGGAAATTTCAATATTGGAGATGAAATTAAGGTTATAAAAATCAATGAAGAATTTTTCCCACTTATTGATAAAACAAACGAAAATAATAAATAATCAATAATAAATCCAAATTAAGTTTATCTATTACTAGATTATAAATTAATCAAAATTATATTAATAAGACACATTAAAACCAATGTTAATTTAAAAAAAAGGGATTAAGAATATGGAAGATAAAATAGCTAAAATTAAAGAAGGTACTGTAGAAGTAATTGATGAAAACGAATTAAAAGAAATATTAGCTAAAGATAAGCCTATAGCTTACACCGGATATGAACCTTCTGGAAAAATTCATTTAGGACATGCAATTACTATAATGAAATTAAAACAATTAGAATCACTTGGTTTTAAAATCAAAATATTACTTGCAGACTATCATGCATTTTTAAATGGAAAAGGAACAGTTGAAGAAATAGCTGAAACTGCAGAATATAATAAAAAATGTTTTAAAGCATTAGGTCTTATAGAAAATACAGAATATATATTAGGATCTGAATTTCAAACCAAAGGAGAATATACAAATAATGTTTACCAGTTAGCAACTTTAACAACTTTAAAAAGAGCAAGAAGAAGTATGGATATGGTGAGCAGGGAAGATGAAAATCCTAAAGTGGCAAGTACTATTTATCCATTAATGCAAACTGCAGATATGGCTGCATTAGAATGTGATATTGCTCTTGGAGGATTAGAGCAAAGAAAAATACAAATGTTAGCAAGAGAAGGACTTCCTAAACTTGGATTAAAAGCTCCAGTATGTATTCATACACCATTATTACATGGACTTGATGGTGATGATAAAATGTCTTCAAGTAAAGGTAACTTTATTGCGGTAGATGATAGTGAAGAAGACATTAAAACGAAAATTAAACAAAGTTACTGTCCTAAAGGAGAAATTGAAGGAAATCCTTTAATTGAAATAGCTGAACACTTTGTTTATCCATTTGAAGATAAATTAATTATTGAAAGACCTGAAAAATTTGGTGGAAATCTTGAACTATCTAAGGAAGAATTACTTAAAATATATAGTGAAGGAAATTTACATCCAATGGATTTAAAAAATGCTATAACCAATTATATGATTGAATTTTTAAGACCTGTAAGAAAATATATGAATAAATAATCTTATTATCATTAAATGATTAAATGAAATATATTTAATTTAGATTATTAAAATAAGGTGGTAAAATGGATTATGAATTAAAACTTCCAAATGGTGTTGGAGAGGTAATGCTTGCAAAAGCTTATGAAAAATTCGATGTTGAATTAAAACAATCTGAATATGGTCCCTCCTTAATTGGATCAGAAGAAGAACTAAAAAAAGCTCAAAAGTTCCTCTACGATGAAATGGAAAAAAGATTAAATGAAATTGGTAGTAGGCAAGAAAAATAAATATTTATTTTTTTGATTAATATGAAAGAGGAATATATAACTGTTTCCCAATTAACAGCCCATATTAAAAGAACATTAGCTCAAGATTTAGAGCTTAAAAAAGTATATCTTAAGGGAGAAGTTTCTAATTTTAAACAATATCCTAGTGGACATTGTTATTTTACTCTAAAAGATGAAAAAAATCAGATTAGTGCAGTAATGTTTTATTCAAGTGCAAGACATCTTAAATTTAAGGTAGAAAATGGTATGAATCTATTGGTACATGGAAAAATAGATTTTTATCCAAAACAGGGAAAAACTCAAATTAGAGTTTTCAAAATTTTTGAAGATGGAACTGGGGATTTACATATTCGATTTGAACAATTAAAAAAGAAACTTAAAAAAGAAGGTCTTTTTGAAGATGAACATAAAAAAGCAATTCCTAAATATCCAAATAAAATTGGGGTAATTACTGCAAGTAATGGTGCAGCAATAAAAGATATTATCAGTACTATTAAAAGAAGATGGCCATTTTGTGAAATCTTAGTCTTTCCTACATTAGTACAGGGAGAAGAGGCTCCACCAAAAATTGTAAGTCAACTTAGAAAAAGCCAGAAATATGATATTGATGTTATAATTCTTGGTAGAGGTGGTGGAAGTATTGAAGATTTATGGGCATTTAATGAAGAATTAGTTGCAAGAGAAATTTTCCACTGTAAAATTCCAGTTGTTAGTGCTGTAGGTCATGAAGTAGATTTTACAATAGCTGATTTTGTAGCGGATGACCGGGCTGCTACTCCTACAGCTGCAGGTGAGAAAGTTGTACCAGATTATAAAAATGTTAAAGATGATTTAGAACATTTAAACATTAGACTTAATAAAGCCGTTTCAAATAAACTTAACTATTACACTGAAAGACTAATAAATATTCAAAAAAGGTCAGTGTTTAAAAACCCTGAAAAGATTTATCAACATAGAGAAATGGATTTAGATTTTCTTAAAAACCGTTTAAATAATTCAGGTAATAGTTTAATAAACCATAAGGAAAACAAATTATATAGTTTAAAAAACTCATATATTTTAAAAAATCCATATGTTTTAATTGATAAAAAACAGATACAATGTGAAAATCTTGCTCGTCAGATAACCTATAAGTCTGAAAATATTACTAAAGATAAAGAGATGAAATTAACAAAAATCAAAGAATCATATTTAATAAAAAATCCAAATCATATTATAAATATTAAAAGTCAAAAATTTATAAAACTTTTCAATAAATTAGAAGTATTAAACCCACTGTCAACTTTAAAAAGAGGTTATACATTAGCAAAAAAAGATGGACACTATATTTCTAAATCAAAAGATCTTAAAAAAGGAGATAAATTAGAAATTGAGTTTAGTGATGGTAAAATTAATACAGAAGTATTAGATAAAAATTAAAAAAATATATTTTAAATTAAAAATAATTTTATTAAATTGGATAAATGATAATTAAAATTTTAGAGGGGTTATTATGGCAAATTATGAAACTTTAGATGTGCATAATCAGAAAATGGAAGAAAATAGCTTTGAAGAGAACTTAAAAGAATTAGAAGAAATTGTTTTAAAATTAGAAAACGGTGAAGTTCCTTTAGATGAAGCTATAAATGAATTTCACAAAGCTATGGTTTTAGTTAAATCATGTGATGATAAACTAAATGATGCAAAAGATTCAATTGCAAAACTTGTAAAGGATAATGAAAATATTATTGATTTTAATGTTGAAGAATAATTCACATCAATTTATTCTACAAAATCATAATATTTTATAAAATAATTATTTAATTATACTACTTTTACAAATACCTAAAAGTGGAGCTACTTCATTTTTAATATCCTTTGCTACCATATTTGGACCTTTATTTCCATCAATTATTTTAAAATTATCATTTCTTTTTGCAAGCTCAAGATAATTTTCTTTAACACATGATAAAAATTCTTCATTTTCAAATTCATCAGTTTCACCAGATCTAGTAACTGATGTTTTCAAATCCAAATCTAATAAAAAAACAAGATCCGGAATTTTAGCATATTTATTTAACTCTGCAATCCAATCAACAGGGTCTTGATATGCTAAACTTGAATAAAATGACCTGTCACTAAGTATAATCTTATTTTCCTCTTGAAGTTTATTGATTTTATTCATTAGTAATACTCTATCTGCTGCAAAAAGTAAACCTAAAGTTTTTTGCATATAATCAGAGGTTGCATATTCATCTTGTAAGAATTTTCTAATTAACTGGCCAATCTCACTATTTGTTGGTTCTAAAACTGTTTCAACCTGAAATCCATTAGACATTAACCATTCTTTTAATAATTCTATTTGAGTAGATTTACCTGCTCCATCTATACCTTCTAAAACAATATACATTCTACCACATTTTAAAATAATTAATTGAAATTAATAATATTTAATTCTATAAGAAGTATTTATAAAATTCAGTTATAATTATTTAATTAATTAAAACTAAATATTTAATCATATTATATTTACAATAGTATTTTTAATTTATTATAAATAAATGATATAATATTCCCAGTATATTATAGGAGAAAGTAAATGAATCTTAAGGAATTACTTGCACCTGCAGGTTCTTACGAGATATTTAGAATTGCAATTAATGCAGGAGCAGATGCAGTTTATCTAGCAGGTCATCGTTATGGTGCAAGAGCATTTGCTCAGAATTTTACATCTGAAGAACTTGAAAAGGCAGTAGAATATGCTCATCTTAATGGTGCTCAAATACATGTTACAGTTAATACTTTAATTAATAATTCTGAAATTATCCCTGTTTTAAAATATCTTCACTATCTTTACAGGATTGGTGTAGATGCAGTTATTGTACAGGATTTAGGTATTGTTAATATTGCTTCTAAATTTATTCCAAATCTTGAAATACATTCTTCAACACAAATGACTATAAGAGATTATGATAGTATTATTTGGGCATATAATAATGGAATTAAACGTGTAATTCTTCCTCGTGAAATGAGTGTTGATGAAATTAGAAGAATCCATAAAAATCTTATTAAAGATAATATTCCTATGGATTTAGAGGTTTTTGGACATGGATCTTTATGTTATTGTTTAAGTGGGAAATGTTATATTTCATCTTTTAATAATGGAAGAAGTGCTAATCGTGGAGCATGTACACAGCCATGCCGTAACCAATATAGAATCAGATATAATAATCGTACAGTTACCAGAGGATGTTTAATATCAACCCATGATCTTGCAACATACAGTAATCTTAAAGAAATTTCAGATGCAGGAGTCTGTTCTATTAAAATTGAAGGACGTCTAAAATCTGAAGATTATGTTGGAACAATTGTACATTCCTATAGAAACATGTTAGATATTATTAAAAAACATGAAGAAAATAAGCTTAACTCTGAAAATAAAGAAGAAATAATAATTGATGGTAAAAAAGAAACCGAAATTATTGAAGAGTTAAAATATGATTTAGATTTAGCATTTAATAGGTATTATACTAATGGTTATATTTCAAATGATTCTCCAGGAGATGTTATGGGTAGACTTAATTCATATCATCAGGGTATATACATTGGTGAGATTATTAATATTGAAGGAGAACTTATTACAATTGATACAAGAAAAAAACAACATCCTGTAACCCTTCAAAATGGAGATGGAATTGGATTTAAATATCATGGAAAAATAAAAGGAATTTATATTGATAATATTGTAAAACAGACAGATACAGAAATTCAATTAAATACTACAAGAGATATTCGTGTTGGAAGTGAAGTTTATTTAAGTTATTCAAAAGAAGCACATGATAAACTTAAAAAATACAATAAAGATCTAATCAGATCAACATATCCTATTACTATCAATTTAAAACTTGATGAAAACAGACATTTAACTGGAAATATTCAGTTTAAACTAGAGGATGAAAAAATCGAATTTGATTATACCTCAGATTATACTCTTGAAGAGGCAATTAAAAAACCTGTTACATCAGAGGATATTATAAAACAAATGTCTAAAACTGGACAAACTCCCTTTTATATTGAACAAATTGAAGTGGAAGAGATAAAGGATAATCTGTTTATACCTACAAGTAAACTTAATCAGATGAGAAGAGAAATTTTAGATAAAGCATCTGGGCTAGTTCTAGAATACTTTATCCCACCAGAGGATGAAGTATCTTCTATAAAAAAGGAAATTAAAAAATACGGTAAAGATTATAAAAGTAGAGGTAAACTTTTAGAAGAAACATACAAAAATTACCAGAAGAATTATAATAATTATATTGGTTTAAGTGTTTATGTTGATAACCTTGATTTATTAAAAGAGGTATGTAAATATCCGATTATTAAAGTATATTATGATCCTTCATTTAATTATCAAAGCTCAAAAGATTATTTTAATAATATTTCAAAAGAATTAGAAAAAGCATTTAACATTGCTGAAGGTGTAGAGCTAGTGTGGGTTTTATCATCCTTTATATCTCAAAAGGATATTGCTAAATCCAATAAAGTACTTGAATCTCTTAAAAATAAAGGAGTAACCATTGGAGTTATGTCTGATTCACCAGGAATTGGAGATATATTTGATTGTAATGTTTATGGTCATCATAACCTTAATGTATGGAACAGTTATACTGTAGAACTATTAAAAAATAGTGGTTTTAAAGGCCTTACATTATCTAATGAGTTATCCCAAAAAGAAATTAAAGAATTATTATTTAGAGTAGAAGATAAAGATTATCCTCTTGAATTATTAGTTCATGGAAACCTTGAACTTATGACAAGTAAAGATGATTTTTCTAAACTTAATGAAGGTAAAGATTTAGAACTTAAAAATAATAAAGATTATGTAACATTAGAAGATAAAAAACGTAAATTAAAACTTAAAATAAGATTTGATTATAATAAATTCAGCCACTTCTTCAATAAAAACTGTTTATCCCTAATAGATGAGATGGAAACTATTAAACAAATGGGCCTTACAAATATTGCCCTTGATTGTAGATTTTCATCTACACAATATGTATCTAATATTTTATCTCTCTATCTACAAGCAATTAATGAAGAAGCAGATTTAGAATCACTTAAAAATACAATATCCAAATTATCCCAATCCCCATTAGATAATGGTAATTTTATTGATGGTAGACGACTTGAAGATAAAAATTATTAAAAAAAGATGTTGTTTAAGAATTTAAAATAAAATATATAATTTATTATTATTTAAAATAAATTAAAAAAGAATTATCTGACAAATATGATTAAAAAAAAATATTAAAAATTCAAAAACTTTAAATACTCATAAATTATTCTTATATATATCAAATTAGTAGGTGTTTAAAATGACAGACTTAGATAAAGATACTGAAGCAAAAATTTTAGAAATTGTGAAAAAATACCGTAAAGAAGAAAACTACCAATTAAATTATCTTATAACCGATGATAATGTAATTACATTCTTTTCTTCAATAAATATTGGTAAAACAATTACTGCTGAAGATTTAGCAACTATTGCAGAAATTCTTAATGGAGAATTTATTGGTTTTAAAATTGTTAATCAGGAATACAGATTTTCTTTTAACTTAAGCCAATAATATAAAATAAGAATAGTAAAATAAAATAAAAAAATAAATTGATTATTTCATAAAATCTATTAAATAATAATATTAAATATTAATTTTATTAATTAATAGATTTCTTTTTTTAAATTTAAAATTTTAATGGGATTTAAATGAAAATACCCGAGTTATTAGCTCCTGTTGGAAACATGAATCATCTTAAACTTGCTGTTTATAATGGTGCAAGTTCTATTTATTTAAGTGGAAAAGAATTCGGAGCAAGAAAATTTGCACAAAATTTCACCCTTGAAGAGATAAGGGAAGCTGTAAACTTTGCACACCTTTATAATGTAAAAGTCTATGTAACTGTAAATATTTTAATAAAAGAAAGTGAACTTGAAACTGTAATAGATTATATAATAGAATTATATAAAATTGGTGTAGATGCAATACTAGTTCAAGATATTGGACTTATTAAAATAATAAGAGAAATTCTTCCGAATTTTAAGATTCATGCTTCAACCCAAATGAATATTCACAATAAAAAAGATATTGACTGGGCTAAATCTCAAGGTATTAAAAGAATAGTCTTATCTAGGGAATTAAGTCTTAGTGAAGTTAAAGAAATTACAAAGTATGCTCATCAAAATAATATGGAATGTGAAATATTTGCACATGGAGCATTATGTTACTCATATTCTGGCTGTTGTCTTATATCTTCATATATTGGAGGTAGAAGTGGTAATAGAGGAAGATGTGCCCAGCCATGTAGACAAGAATATAGTCTAAATTTTGAAAATGGTCCACTACTCGATGAAAATTTCTTAAAAGAAAGTGAAAGTAAATATTTACTATCCCCAAAAGACCTTTCATTATATGAAGAGTTAAATAAAATACTTTTTTGTGACTCCTTAAAAATAGAAGGTAGAATGAGAAGTGAAGAATATGTCTCTATTGTAGTAGGTAAATACAGACAGGCACTAAATAAAATAAGACATAATAAGAATATTCCTACAAGTGAAGAATTATCCCTTGTTTTTAATCGGAAATTTACAAGAGGACATCTTTTAGACAGACCAGAAAAAATTATGAATTATAAAAAACCTTCAAACAATGGATTATTTATTGGAAAAGTAGTTGAATTTAATGGAAAAAACAGTATAAAAGTTAAATTAGAAAGTAAAACTGTTCCTGAAAAAGGAGATGGAATATTAATAGAAGGTAAAAGTATAGATGAAAAATCTCCTGACAGTTATGGATTTGAACTATCAATAGACCCTCACTTTGACAATCAACTACTGGTTTTAAAAACTATACGTGAAAATAAAAATATTGATATAAAAATTAATAAAGATTCTAAAGTCTATATTTCAAAAAGAAAAGAAATTTCAAATAAATTAAAACAAGCCCTTAATGGTGAAAATCACAGTTATAAAAAATCTATATTAAATATAAACTTTAATATTGATAAAAACAATTACCCCACAATTAAAGGACATCTTAAAATTGGAAATGGTAAGATTATTGAATTAAAATATACAGGGTCTGAACAATGGGAAACTGCTAGAAACAGACCTGTAGACAGTTCTAAAATAAAAGAAAACTTTCAAAAAATAGATAATCTGCCATTTTATATTGAACATATTAATATTAATTATAAAGAAAATTTATTTACACCAACAAGTAGTCTTAATCAACTAAGACGGGAATTTTATAAAAAATTATGTGAAAAAATCGAAAATTCCTATATTCCTCAAGATTCTGATAAAATTAAAATTAATTATAAAAAATTTAAAGATAATTTCTACAAAGACAAATACAATAGTTTAAAAGAAAGCACTAATGAACATAAATCTTTATCAGTTTATATTAATAGTTTAGAGAGTTTAAAGAAAATAGATGAAAACTTAAACATTAATAGAGTTTATTTAGAAATTCCTGATTATGATAAAAATATTCTATTTAAAGATTATAAAAGCCCATTTAATATAAACTATTGTGTAAACTTCCTTAAAGAAGCATCTAATTTAAGTAGAGATAAAAACTATGAACTTGTATGGAAATGGCCAGATATTGCAAATAAAGAAACATTAAATGGCCTTTTTAAAGTTTTAGGAATATTATCTAAATTTTCAATGAATATGAATATTATGTGTTCTACACTTGGAGTAATTGATGTTTTAAAAACAGAAGAGAGAAAATTGTATGGACCATCTTATTTAAATGTTTATAACCACGAAACAATAAAAAATTTAGATAAATTTAATGTTTTAACAGTCTCCTCCGAACTATCAAAAGAAGATATACTTGTATTAGCTAAACATACGAATTTAAATAAAATTGAGATGATTGTTGGAGGAATTGTTGAATCAATGATAAGTAAAAAGCCAATATTTGCAAAAAATGATATTAAAAAATTAAAAAAAGATTTGAATATTAAAATTACAAAAGATACTGATATTAACTTATCTATAAAAGATATAAATAATCACTATTATCCTGTTAAAGGAAGTATTACAAATGATATAATTATACTTTATAATAAAAACTTATCCTTAATCAATGAAATGAATTATTTAAAATCTATTGGTATTTTAAATTTTGCAGTAGATTTAAGATGGGAAACAGATGAGAATATTAGTAAAATAATTACTTTATTTAATGAATCAATTTACAAAGATTTAGATGATAAAAACTTAAATGAATTGAATAATAAATTAAATAATTATTATTTTAAAACAACTGATTTGAATTTTAATAAAACTCTTAAATGATGATATATTAAAAAAAAAGAAGTATTAAATTAAAAAAGAAAATAACTCACTATTTTTTTAAACTTTGTTAACTGAACTTTCATTTACTGGGAAAGTGAAATAGGTATCTGGATAGGGTTCATTTTCCAAAGTGAAATGCCACCATTCTTCATCTAGAGGTTTAAATCCATGGTCCATCATTGCTTCACGAAGTATCATACGATTTTTATACTGTTGGTCTGTAATGTTTTTATAATCCGGATGGCTTCTTTCACCGAAATAATCAAATGTTCCTCCCATATCAACTTCATTACCAGTTTTCATATTAAATAAAGTTAAATCAACGGTACTTCCCCTACTATGACCTGAATAATTAGCGATATATCCTTTATCAAATAATACTGATTTATCAAGCTCAGGATAGAAATATTCCCTCATTCTATCATCATTTGTATCATTAGCCCATCTTTCAAAATGATTAACTGCTTTTTGAGGACGATAAGCATCATATATTTTTAATCTATATCCTTTTTTAGCTAAATCGTCACTTACTCCCTTAAGAGCTGTTGCCGCTTCTTTTGTTAAAAGGGCAGTTGGCTGTTCATACCCATCAATTCTATCACCTACAAAGTTATAGGTGGAATAATATCTAATCTCTAAAATAACATCTGGATCTATATCCGTAAGAACTACAAAATCAGATGAATTATTTGAAAGCTTAAATTCATTATTCTCTGTATTATTAGTAGAAGATGCATTAGCTACTCCTATAACACTGATTATTATCAATAAGCTCAAAACCATTAAAACTTTATTTTTCATACTTGGACTCCTAAATTGACAGTTTAGTATATAATTAAAGTTATCCTAATAATAATTTATTTAAATAATAAATATAGTTATTAATTCTCTATTTTTCTAATAATAATTTATTTAAATAATAATTATAATTTATTAATCCAAATTTGAACTTTATCTTTAGAAATAGATGCTTCTGCCCCCTTAATAGAAAGAGGGTCTTTAATTGTAGCAGAAGGTGCATATTTTTTTATAGATGAAATACTTGTACCTAAACCACTGCCTTCGCTAGTACAGAAAGGATATATAATCTTTTCATTAAAATTGTTTGAATCAAGGAAAGTAGCAACTACCATAGGTATAGTTCCCCACCAATTAGGATAACCTAAAAAGATAAAATCATAATCATTTAGATTATTTATATTTTCTTTTAATTCAACCATAACATTATTTTCTAATTCTTCTTTAGCTTCTTCAATACATTTAAAATAATCTGGAGAATATTCTTTTACACTGTCTATTATGAAAATATCCCCATCAGTAAATTCCTGAATAAACTCTGCAATTATTTCTGTATTTCCCTTTTCAAGGTTTTTAACATCACCATTTACATAATTTTCTCCACGGCGAGAATAATATGCAATTAATACTTTTTTATCATCGAAATTCATAAAATCACTTATTATTGATTAATTTTTAAAAAATTTTTTAAATATTTAATAAACTACTAATTAATTATCATTAATATAATTTATAAATTTAAATATTAGTTTTCAACTACTCCCAAAAAATAAATATTTATAATAATATTAAAAATAAAATTATTTTATAAAGAATTTTAAAAAAAAATTTAAAATAACGGTAATTTAGTAGGATTGTATCTAATGAAAAGTGAAGTTAAATTACAAGATATTAAAGGTGTTGGAGAAAAACTGGCAAATAAAATCCTTCATGAACTTGGTGGAGAAGAAGAGCTAAATAGAATTGTAGAAAATATGGAACTTGAACGAATAAGTTCTATTGAAGGAATTTCTCAAAGAAAATCTGTAGAAATTTTAAATCAGCTTTTAGGAAATCCAAAACAGGATTTTTTAAAAAGTGAAAAAGCATATCAGATATACTCAGAAATTATTGAAAAAATATTGGCTTATACTAATACTGAGTATTCTAAAAATAGAATTCTCCTTTTAAGTCCTATAAAAGATAAAGAAAAAATCGAAAACCATATTGATTTTGTTATGAAAGCAAAGGAAAAAGTTCAAAACCTCCCAATTAAAGAACTTAGAAGTTTAATGAAAAATATTCATGAACCTGTTGATGTTAAAGCTAATTATGATTCTGGAAAAGTTATTATTGTAGAAAATGAAGAAGATAATGCTTATCTTACAGAAATTGGTCTAAACCAATATTATCCTATTATTACCGCAACTGATTCTCCAAGACTTGCTGAGGAAATAAGTAATTATGAACTTATATTTTATGTGTATTCAGAGGGTTTTATTGATTTTGGAGAATTAAGTAATTTAATTATGTTAAATATAGATTCTCCTAAGGAAGAAATTGTACCGGATATCCTATTAAATTATTTTAATACAAACCGAGAATTATTCAATAATGTTTGTGAAATTAGAAAAATTTTAAATCTTAAGACTAAACTTAATGCTATCAATCCAATTCTTGATAATATTAATATTCTTGAGAAAGAAAATGTGGATATTGATAAGATTGTAAATGAAGTTAAAGTTTATGGGGATAAGAAGATAAAAAGTGAGATAAAAAATATTGATCTTGAAGGAGATGAAGTTCTTGATTTATTAAATCATGAGATGCCAAGTAAACTTGAAGATATATTTGACGACATTTTAAGTAAATTGACAGATATGATTTATGAAAAAACTTCAATTAATTTTGATCCCTTCCTAAAAAAATATCCTCTTGAAATAGATGAAAGTGAACTTCAAAGAGTTAAAAATGAAATAGATTCTAAACGTGAAAATAATTTATATGATATGAAAATTGAAGCATCCAAACAATTAGCATCAATTAGAGATGAAGTAGAAGAGGAAGTTTTAGAGATTATTAAATTTGACCTTGAATTTGCACTTGGAATCTTTGCATATGAATATGATTTACATCCACCAGTATTATCTGATGAGATAAAACTTAAAGGAATGCTTCATTTAGACCTTGCACTGAAAGATCAAGATAAAATCCAGAAAGTTGATTATGAGCTTACAAAAAAAGAAAATATAGCATTACTTACAGGAGCAAATAGTGGAGGAAAAACAACCCTTCTTGAAACAGTTAGCCAAATTTCAATAATGACACAAATGGGGCTTCCAGTATGTGCTGAACATGCAGAAATAATTATTCTTGATGAATTATATCATTTCTCTAAAAAAAGGTCTCTTGATGCAGGAGCATTTGAAAGCTTTTTAAAAGTATTTATGCCAATAGTTACAACAGAATCACAAAAATTAGTATTGCTTGATGAACTTGAAGGAATAACAGAACTTGAAGCTGCTGTAAAAATAATATCAAGCTTTATTGAAATAATTGAAAAAACTGATTCCTTTGGAATAATTGTAACACATATGGCTAAAGAATTAACCCAATATACAAATGTTCGTGTTGATGGTATAGAAGCTAAAGGATTAGATGAAAATTATGATTTAATAGTGGATAGAACTCCAAAAATGCATTATTTAGCACGTAGTACACCTGAACTTATTTTAAAAAGAATTTATGAAAATTCAAAAGGTAATTTAAAAGAGGTATATGGAGAAATACTTAAAAAATTTGAATAATAATTATAATTTAGTTCTAATCACTGATTGTACAAAATGATGAAACTATCAAAAAAAAATACCTAATCAAAAATATATTTATCTACTAAATGTAGGTGGCCTTCTTCGCAATAAGGGCAGTTATCAAAATTCCATACTGAATCAATACTGCCTCCACATTTAGAACAGTGTCTATATTCATTATTAGCTTTTTTAGGAACATTAGGATCAATAATTTCTGAATAAATTAAAATATTATCATGAATAGATACTTTTTTTATTAAATCATAAACCTCATCAAGTTCTAAATTACTTTTATTGTCAGTTATATCATATTCTGTTACAAATTCCTTACACTCTTTACAATACCATACTAAAATAAAACCTGAAATTAAAGATGCAGTTTTAGCCCTTGAAGTCATTATTCTTAAAGAATCTTCAATAATTTCGGTTAAATCATCATTAAAATAAAAGATCCTATCTACATGTTCATATTGAAAATTACATTTATCACATAAAAATAAAGAATATTTGCTCATAATTATCATTTATTAGTTTATACTTAATAATTAAAATATTTGAAAATTAAAATAAGTCATTAATAGGTTTTAGTAAAATCTAATTAAACGATTTCATTAAATTTAATTTAATATTAAATATTTTTTAATTTTTTAGATGTATTTCTATACAAAACTATAATGATTTTTCTTAAATATATTCATATTTCATCTTCAAATATAATAAAAAAACTTTAGATATTATAAAAATAAAATAAGCATATTTATAATAGTAAAATATTTAAAATCATAATAAACTATTTAAATAAAAACCAATAAAAATTTTAAAGTACACTATTAAAAAAAAAAAAGAATATTATTTTTTATAAAAATTAATGGAATCATAATATGAAGAAGAGTAATAAATTAGTAATACTTATTATTAGTTTAACAATATTCGCCATAATAGGAACAGGATTTGTATCATTAGTTGATGATGGAACTATTGTACTTCATCCTAATACACAATATTTAAATGATGCTAATAATCATTTTGATGAACTTATGGAAAAAATTACAGGAAAACCACATGATAAATCCATAATTGGTTATAATGATAATGGTACTGTACATAAATATATTATGGGAAATACTTCTTCAAATAATACAGTAGTGGTAATACTTGGAGTCCATGATTTAGAAAGTGGAATTCATAATGCGACAAATAAAACTATAAAAGAATTTACTGATGGAAAACAATTACATAAGAAATATGTAGTATACTTTGTTAAAATAAATCATGATCATCCATATTATGATACCACAGAATATAATACTAACAGACACATGGGAGAAATGTTAGCTTATAAATATATAGTGCCAGATGTTAGTCAATATTCACCTAGTCTTGTAGTTGATATTCATGAAATGGAACCTTATTTTGATGAAACTACCTTCTTACTTGCAATAAGTGATGATGCACAGAGTGAACAGGAATCTGTTAAATTAGCAAAAATGATTGGTGTAAAACAGCATCCTGATTTTAGTGAAGGAACAAGTCCTAAATGGGTAACTGTACCTATTAAAAATCAAGGTTACCTAACAATGCTATTTGAAGTTAACCAAGGTTATACAAAAGAACAAAAAGAGGAATATGCTCGAAAACTTGTAACTGCACTCGATAATTTTTAAACATTAATAATTATCCTTTTTTTATTGGCCTTGAAAAAAATGCTAAAATTAAATATTATACATTATCATAATTTAGAGATAAAAATTATCTCCCTTATTTTATGTAAAAAACAATAATTAATATTTTTTAAAAATAAATCAACTATTTTTCAAATAAAATTAAACAATTATTATTTATACAATTAATTATAAAGATTAAACTAATGAAAATTAGGATTAATACAAATTGGAAAACTGTTAGTAGATTTAACGAAATTGTTAAAATCTTTAGAAAATATGGTTTTGGCAAATTTATAGGGCAAAGTGGTGTAAATAGATACAATCCATTTACTAAAAAGAAAATAGACCCTTATAACGAAATGATAGATGAAGATTTTCCAGAACGTTTAAGATTAATGTTTCAAGAGTTAGGAACAACATATATTAAACTTGGACAATTATTAAGTACCAGACCAGATATTGTTGGAACCAATATTGCTAAAGAACTTACAAAACTTCAAGATAATAATCCTCCTGTCGAATTTAATGAAATTGAAGAAGTCATAGAAGAGGAACTTGGAGACAGTATTTCTAATTTGTTTAAAAATTTTTCAAAAGAACCTATAGCAACCGCTTCAATAGGACAAGTTCATGAAGGATACTTGATGACAGGAGAACATGTTGCAATTAAAGTTCAAAAGAAAGGTCTTGAAACCTTAATTGAAACTGATTTAAAGATTATGCATTTTATCTCAAAACAAATTGATAAACGTATATCTAAAGCATCAATATATAATATTCCAGCAATTGTTGATGAATTTGAAAGAACAATCCACAAAGAAATAGACTACAATATAGAATTAAGGAATATGAAACATTTAGAATATGATTTAAGAAATAATAATAAAATACATATTCCAAAATCTTACTCTGAATACACTACTACTAAAGTTTTAACAACTGAATATATTGATGGATTAAAATTATCAGAAGTTATTGAAAGTGATGATCCTAAATATAATAAGCCTCTTATTGCAAAAAGAGGAGTAAACGCTTATTTTGAACAAATATTTATTAATGGATTTTTCCATGCAGACCCCCATCCAAGTAATATAATTATTGAAGAAAATAATGTAATTTGTTTTATTGATGAAGGAATGATGGGAATACTTGACGATAAATTTAGAAAAGAACTTGCAGAATTAATGATATACTTTACAGAAGAAAATATTGAAGGTTTAATCAAACAATTAATATATATGGAAATTATTCCCGATACAGTTAATATGAAAGTATTAAGAAGAGATTTAACTGATTTATTTAGTAAATATTATGGTACTGAATTAAAACGTATGACTCAAGCAATTGAAGATTTAATCAAACTTATGAAAAAGTATAATGTTAGATTACCATCTGAATTTGTTTTAATGGCACGTGGAATAAGTATGATTGAAGAGTTAGGTTTAAAATTAGACCCTGAAATAGATATTGTAACTATTTTAAGACCTATTGCTCGAAGAATGATTACGAAAAGATATTCTCCTTCAAGGTTATTTAAATTATTTAGAGGAAATTTATTTGATATAGAACACTTATTTAATGTACTTCCTGGACGTCTTAATAATATTATATATAAAATTGAAGAAGGAGAAATAAAAGTACAAATTGAAATCTATAAATTAGATCGAATTGCAACAAGAATTTCCCTAGCACTTATTATATCAGCATTACTTATTGGATCTTCTCTTGCAATGTTAATTGATGTTGGACCTACCTTATTTGGTATGCCTTTACTCGGTTTTATCGGGTTTTTCATAAGCTTTATTTTAAGTATAATGACTGTAATTGAATATAGAAGAGAAGATTAAATTTTTAAAAACTAACAAGAATTGAATATTTAAAGATATTAGCAAAAAATTATAGTGTTTTACCAAATGTTTGTACCCAAATATTCATCCACCCATTTTTCGTAGAATGATTTTGAATCGACTATTTGATAATATTTTTCTTTAAATA
>OMVX01000055.1 GCA_900314605.1 uncultured Methanobrevibacter sp.
AATAACACTATTTGCAAATAAAAGTATAAAAAATTTTCTAAAATAAAAATATAACAATGTTAACATATAATCAATTTTTGCTTAAGTTTCTAGCAGTGTATTTATATTAAGAAATTTTAAAAAAAAATAGAACTTTTGAAAAAATTAAATCCAAAAAAATAGAAAAATAAAAAATTTGTACAAAACATAAATTAAAAATTTAATTTTACTAATACTTTTAAATTAAAAATAACGAATAAGTAATTGAGAAAAAATGTATTGGAATATTTTTTAAAAATTAAAATCACTTAAGTTTTTGAAAGGGGCTATTGAAAAAAAAGCATAGAAAATATAATAATATGTCAAAATATCATATTAATCCTTTATATAAGATAAATATGATAGTCTACACTTATTTTAATACATAATCATTGACATTAAATATATAAATATATATCGATTTAAAACCATAAACTTAAATTTTAATTTATTATAAGAAATTTAAAAATAAAAATGAGAATTAGAAATAAGAAATAAATTTTAAAAAATTAAGTCCACATATAATAATTATAATAAAAGCTTTCATATGATATAATTAATAATATAATTATATCTTTTATAAACATTCTAAAAAATATTAAAAAAAAATCTTCTAATAGGTGTATAATTTGTTAAAAGAAAGAAATGGTGAACGGCCAGTAGAAAGTGAAGAGCAGCTTGAACTTGAAAAAACCATAAAACACCAGGCTCATGAATTTTTAAAAGAATTTAATGCTGATTTACCTGAGGCTATGGAACTTGAATATGAAGGGTTTTATAGAAGAGGTTTTTTTGTTACCAAAAAAAGATATGCTGTAATTGAAGAAGGAAATATTATTGCCAAAGGTTTGGAACTTGTTAGAAGAGACTGGGCACCAATAGCTAAAAATGCCCAAGAAGATGTCCTTTATGCAATTTTAAATGAGGGTAATGTTGATGCTGCTGTAGAAGTTGTTAAAGAAGCATTAGTAAAACTAAGATCCCATAATGTTAATCGTGATGATTTAGTAATTCATACTCAAATAACTAAAAACTTAGATAAATATAAACAAATAGCACCTCATGTTGTTGCAGCTCGTATAATAGAAGAACATGGTATGGAAGTTAAACGTGGAGATATATTAAGATATGTAATTATTAAAGGAAAAGGTTCAATAAGCTCCAGAGCAGTACCATATCAGTATGTTGATGAAAATACTCAATTTGACATAAATTACTATATTTCTAATCAATTAATCCCTGCAGTATCTCGTATTATGAGTTCATTTGGTTATACTACAGGTGAATTAGAGCAACTAGACAGTAAAGAAAAACAACAAACATTAGATGCATTCTTTGTTTAAAAAAGTATAATATGTTTAATATGAATAATACTTTTTATCATGTAAACTTCAATTTTAAAAAAAAATTATGAAATATGATTTTACAAATTTATAAATAATTGAATTTTAAAAATATAATATTAATTATTTCAAATAAATGTTCTAATTCAACTTAAAATGTATAATATAATTAATAAATTAATAAGGTGACAATATGGGTGAAAATTTCGAAGAGAAAGCTGTATTTTTTGATATTGATGATACCTTACTTGATACTTCTTCATTTGCAGAGCTTGCAAGACATGCTGCAATTAATAATATTGTTGAAAATGGACTTCCTATTGAACAAGACCATGCATATGATATTTTAAAAGAAATCATTAAAGAAAAAGGATCAAATTATGGGAAACATTTTAATGTTCTTACCAAAAGAGTAATCGGTGCAGAGGATCCTTATCTTATAGCACTTGGTATGACCACTTATCATAATGTTAAATTTTCACTTTTAGAACCCTTTCCAAGGACTATTGCAATCTTAATATATTTAAAAAAGAAGGGATATCAAATTGGTGCAATCACAAATGGTATAACTATTAAACAGTGGGAAAAACTCATAAGACTTAATCTTCACCCTTTTTTTGATATAGTTTTAACCTCTGAAGAGGTAGGTTATGAAAAACCCCATCCTGCAATCTTTGAGGAGGCACTTAGAAGAATGAATTGTAGTGCTGATAAAAGTGTAATGGTTGGAAATAAATTTGAAACTGATATTATTGGCGCAATTAACGCAGGTATGGCAGGAATACTTGTTAACTCTGAATTAACTTATGAACAAGAGCAGATGATTGAAAATGAAAAATTAGATGTAACTGTTTTACATAATATTTCAGATGTTGATACTGTTTTATAAATTCTATAAATATTAAATATAATTAATCTAATTTTTTTAAAAATTTAATCTAATATCTTAAATATTAATTTTTTAAAAATTTAATATAATTTCTAAATATTATTCTAATTTTTTATCTGTTTTTTACCTAATATGATTAAATAAAATAAAATACTATTATCCTTATTAAATTAAAAAGAATATTAGTTCATATTTCTAAAAAGAAGAATGTCCGTCAAATTATTTTTATTATTAAAAACTTTTTTCTTATTTTAATATCTAAGGATTGTTTGAGCTTTTAAAACTAAATTTTATACATTCGGCAGAGACCTAAAAAATGAATTACATTTAAAAGAAGATTGATTGATGTACTTTCAAAAAGTTAATTTTTCCAAAAAAACTAATATGATTGTTTAATAATTTAAATATTTAAAAAAAAAGTAGAAGAGATTGCAGATATTGAATTAGTATAACTAATTATTTATGGATTTAATAAACAAGTCCCTTATTAAATGGTAGAATATTTTTTAAAGACTATATTTATTTATCTGCAATATTTAGTAAAAATTGAATGATAATGAGAAAGAAATTAATTTTTATAATTTTTACTAATAATATACAAAAATATCAGTTATAAAAAAATAACTGCTGTTATATTTGTATAACTATTGTTATATTATTTTTATTATATAAAGGTTTTGAAAAAGTAGAGTATGAAGATATAAATTAAATAATGGAATATTAAAAATCCATAAAATAGCTAATTTATTAAATAAATAAATTTATTTATTATAATCCCAATAAGAAGATATATATTATAATTATAAAAATAAATGATAAAAATTAATAGGATAAATTAAAAAAAATGCTTTAAAATAAATTAACTAAAAAATCTTAAAATAAAATAAAACTTGAAAACCTTAAATTAAAATATAACCTAAAGTCTCTTTTTTAAACAATAATAAGGATTTAAACATCTCATCTGAAATAATATAATTATTATTTACAGTAGATTCAATAAGCATTTTTTCCTCTAATGCATTTAAATATTTTATAATGGTTGATCTTGAAAATTCTAAATCATTAATTAACAAATCCTTATTTAGACCTTCATTTTCTATAATAACTACAACAATATTTTTCTCAACCTTATTTAAATTAGCCCATAAATCTAGCCAATCAACCAATACCTGATTAGTTTTTAATTTAAAAGTCTTGCTGATTAATTTATCATCATAAGTCTGATGTGATGATAATAAATTTGCAAAACTATTAATACAGGCTGGAATACCTTTAGTATAATTATAAAACTTCTTAAAACCATCATCTGTAAAGTTTATCTCTGGAATAACTTCTTTAAAGTAAGTGTTAGTTTCATCAACAGTAAAAGCTTGTAGATTAATATTTATTGGCTTAGATGAAACATTATTATCCTTGAAAAAATTAAAAATATTCAGATTATATGATGAAAAGATATAATAAACATCATCCTGGGATTTATTAATTTTAGAAATCATTGATAAAAATTCCTTAGGATTATCTAAATCATTAATTAAATGAAATTCATCAATAGCTATAATAAAACCATTAATATCATTAGTAAATTTATTTAAAAATTTTTGAGGAAATTCTAAAACAAAATTAGATAAATTCTGTGTATCTGAAAAGTCCGATTGAAGAGGAATATCTAATATTTCACATACCTCTCGAATATTATATTCATCATCTAATTGAACCATTTGAAGTAATTTTTTA
Organism: uncultured Methanobrevibacter sp.; assembly: GCA_900314605.1. Taxonomy (GTDB): domain Archaea; phylum Methanobacteriota; class Methanobacteria; order Methanobacteriales; family Methanobacteriaceae; genus Methanarmilla. The sequence continues at coordinate 3,985 of OMVX01000055.1, forward strand.
ATTTCAGAGAAATTAATTGAATCTTTGAATTTTTCTGCCAATTCCTCTCTAATTAAACTAAAAAGATTTTTAACAATGAGTTCTTCTGAAAAAAATTCCTCATTATTTGCAATTCGTGAAATATCAAAATAAATAGTTAAATAATTATCTTTATGGAAATTTAAAATTTTTTTTATAAGAAATGTTTTACCTATACCTCGATTACCCTTAATTATCAATGGTTGAAACCCTTTATTATCAGAATTAAAATATGAATTAATCATATTAATTTCAACAGTTCTACCATAAAAATATTCATCAATATTATTTGGAGCAAATAAAGGTAATATTGGCATTTAAAATTCCTCAAACTTAATTATAAATCTTTTTAAAAATATCTTAAAATTGTCAATGTGAAAGACAATCACATCAATAAACTATATGTAATTTACAATATTTAAATTTTTAAAAAATATATATGAAAATCCTACCTGCAAAAAAAAAACATTAGAATTAAACTTATAACCAGTATCATAGGAAATTTATAAATTTATAGAATAATTAAAGTTTGATTTTAAGGGCAATTGGACAATGATCTGAACCTAAAACATCAGATAAAATATAAGAATCTTTAACATGAGATTTAAATTCATCATTTACAAAGAAATAATCAAGTCTCCATCCAACATTTCGATCTCGAGCCTTAGTTCTATAACTCCACCAGGTATAGTTTTCTCCCTCTGTGTTAAATTCTCTAAAGGTATCCACATATCCATTATCTAAAAATTTACTAACCCATTCCCTTTCAACAGGTAAAAAACCAGAAGTTTCCTCATTTTGTTTAGGTCGTGCAAGGTCTATAGCTTTATGTGCTGTATTTACATCCCCACAAATTATCAGATTTAAACCTTCATCAACAAGATTATTTGCATAATCTAAAAATGCATCATAAAAATCAAGTTTATATTGTAATCGCTCTTCGCCAGAGCCACCATTTGGATAATAAATATTTAAAAGGGTAAAATCATCATAATCTAATCTGATTAATCTTCCTTCAATATCAAATTTTTTTATTCCCATACCATTAATTACCTGATTTGGCTTAAGTTTTGTATAAGTTCCAACACCACTATATCCTTTTCTTCGAGCAGAAGAAAAATATGAAGTGTAACCAGGAATATTTATTAATTTACGTGGAAGTTGATCAATATGAGCTTTTGTCTCTTGAACAGATACAATATCTCCCTCTTCTTCAATTAACCAATCAATAAATCCTTTTCTATGAGCAGCTCTAATACCATTTACATTCCATGAAATTAATTTTATCTCATCCATAATAACAAATCCTAATTAATTTTCTAAATTTTATGATTATTTAAACTTTTTTAAAACTATTACCTACAGCCCTATATTCCATCCATTTTCCACTTAAATATCTGTAAATGAAAAATATTGCTCTTACATACCAGTCTATAAACATTGCTACCCATGTACCAAATACTCCCCATCCAAAGTAATCAGCAATTACATAAGCAAGTCCAATTCTGCAGATAAACATTATAAGTAAACTTACAATCATAGGCCATTTAGCATCACCTGCACCTCTAAATGTTGTAGGTAGTGTAAATGCAAGAGGCCATATAATAATTCCAAATATACCATGCCAAATAATCATCTGTGCCGCTAAATCTTTACATTCTGGTGTGAGACCATATAATGAAAGAACAGGATATAATATGATGAATATTATTAAATTAGTAAATAAATGAGCAAGAAATGTTATTAATATGATTTTTTTATTATAAAATTTAGCTTGAGTATAATCATTTGCACCAACACAACGAGAGATAACAGTTGTAAGACCTAAATTAATAGCAAAACCAGGCAGTACTGAAAAAATACCAAAACTTATACCAACAGCATTTGCAGCAATAGCTACAGTACCGAATGTAGAAACTAAACTTAAAATTAAAATTCTACCTAATTGAAATAGACCATTCTCCACTCCATATGGAATACCTACATCTAAAACCTTCTTAAGCATAGAAAAGTCAAATGAATGTTTTAAAGTCTTTTTAATATGAAGAACATTTTTCTGGTTTAAAACCAAATAAATCATCACAGCAGCTGCAATTATTCTTGCAAAAACTGTAGGAATAGCTACACCTTCAACACCAAAACCAAAGACAAAAAGAAGTATTGCATTACCTATAACATTTAATAGATCACATGAAAACATTATAATCATTGGTAATTTAGCATTACCCATTGTCCTATAGATTGCAGCACCTGCATTATAAACTGCAATAAAAGGTATAGTTAATATCATATAGTTTAAATAGATATGTGCATTGTAAAAGACATCATCTCCAATTTGGCCAAATAAAATATCAATAATATAGGTTTGGAAAAGCAAAACAAAAATAGCAATAGCTACAGAAACTATAGCTGCAAACCACACTAATTGATTTGATGCTTCACATCCCTTATTTACTTCACCATTACCTAAATATTGACCTGCAATAACCGCTCCTCCAGTTGCAAGTGCAGCAAAAGAAAAAATTAAAAGCATTATAATTGAATCTACAAGAAAAACACCTGATACTGCTGCTTCACCAATAGATGAAACCATCATAGTGTCAATAAAACCAACGAAAAATTCTAATGCCTGTTCTATTAAAAGGGGTAAAAACAGTGCTAAAAGCATCTTATTTGTGAAAAAATAAGATTTCTCAATAACTATTTTATCACTTAAAATATAGTATAGGTTTCCAAATATATTCATAATATCATCAAAAAATAATAAAAAAAACCTTTGAAAATCCAAATATAATTAAGATTTACAAAGTATCTTTATAATAAATAAAACATTAAAAATCCAAATATAAATAACATTTATAAATTATCTAATCTATAAGTTATATATTATAGTTATATTTATAATTGATATTTATAATTAATTTTGTATATACTTAAAATTCATAAAAATTTAGTAAATAAAAATTAATAATTAAAATTCTAATATAATTAGAAATAAAAATAATAATCTTAAAAATTAATAACTAAAAATTAAGATTAATTAATAAAAATTTTACTAATTAAAAATAATTTACTATAAATCTTTAGGTGTAAGAATGAGTGAAGATATTTCAAAAATCATTAAAGAATTACCTTATTATGAAAAGATTTTACTTAAAAACTTAGAAGAAAATGAAGATATACTTCCTGAAGAGATAGCAGAAAAAGAAAACATAAGTATTAAATCTGTTATGAGTGCTGCAGGATCTTTAGCTGCTAAAGGTATAATAGATGTTAATAAAAATACAGAAGAAAAAATTAAATTGACTAAATCTGGAAAAGACATTGCAGAAAAAGGTCTTCCAGAACGTAGAGTATTAAATGTACTTTCCCATGAAAAAACAATATCTATGAAAGAATTAGGTGAAAAAATAGGCTTAGATAAAAAAGAAGCAAATATTTCACTTGGTTGGTTAAACAGGAAAAAATGGGCAAAAATCAACAACGGTGAATTAACTGTTACAAACCAAGGTATTGAAGATAGTGATACTCATGGTGAAGATGAAAAACTCTTAAAAAAATTATTTACAAATAAAAGTTTAAATAAAAGTAATTTAAATAAGGAAGAACTTAAATCCTTTAAAAGCTTAAATCAGCGAAAAAATCTTATTGAAATCAAAAAAACCACTTCCCACAGTTTCAAACTTAATAAACTAGGTAAAGAAATACTTAAAGAAGGTTTTGAAATTGGAGATAAAAAAGAGGAAGCTACTCAACTTACACATAATGATTTAAAAGAAGGTAGTTGGAAAAATAAAAACTACAGACCTTATGATATTACAGCTGAAAGTCCTAAAACATTTGCAGGTAAAGGACATCCTTTAAGAAAAATTATCCAAGAAATAAGAGAAATATTTTTAGATTTAGGATTTACAGAATCTAATGGTACTGCACTTGACTCTGCCTTCTGGAATTTTGATGCACTATTCCAGCCACAAGATCATGCTGCACGTGAAATGCAGGATACATTTTATGTAAAAAATCCAGCAGAATGTAAACTACCCGAAGAAGACATTGTAGATAAAGTTTCTAAAACCCATGAAGATGGAGGAAATACTAACAGTACTGGATGGGGTTATAAATGGGATATAGATGTTGCAAAACAATCCTTACTTAGAACACATACTACAGGTATTTCAACTAAATATTTAGCTTCACATCAACCACCTATGAAAATGTTTTCAGTAGGAAGAGTATTTAGAAGAGAAACTATTACATATAAACATTTACCAGAATTCCATCAGGTAGAAGGTATTATTTCTGCAGAAGGAATCAGTTTTCAACATTTACTTGGAATTTTAAAAGAATTCTATAAAAAATTAGGATTTGAAGTACGTTTCAGACCAGCTTATTTCCCATATACCTATATGTCTTGTGAATGTGAAATTTACCTTGAAGACAGAGAAAGTTGGATTGAGCTTGGAGGAGCAGGAATGTTCCGCCCTGAAGTTCTTGAACCATTAGGTATTAAAGTACCTACACTGGCATTCGGTCTTGGTATAGAAAGACTTGCAATGATTAGATATAACATATCAGATATTAGAATGTTGTATAAAAGTGATATCAAATGGTTAAGAGAAATTCCATTAGACAATGGTGTAAAATTAAAATTTGATTATTAATCTAATAATGAAATTTTAAACATTATCTTCTTTTAATGCATTTTTTTATAAATGATTTTTATCCTATACTACTCTAAATACCTCATCGGTAGTTACAATCATATTTAATTTTTTATCATGTTTATCCATAATTACATAATCTACTAATTGAAGTGGATGGATAGTAGTAACTTGAGGAGTACTATTATCAATTAACTTACGGTTTAAAAGGTCCTGAATTTCTCTATCACCAAAACCCTTACCTTTTCCAATCCTATTACCCTTTTTATCAACAGCAACAGAACCTTCAACCACCATATCAATTTTAGGATATTCTTCAATACTTAAATCTTCTGTAAATTTAAAAGCACCTTCTTTTGTAGATGCTTCATCAAAAGAACTTATTTTATTTGGTTTTAAAAATAAATAACCCTGTTGAAGATTAGGACTGGCCATAATCAAATCTTTACCATCTACTAAGGCAAAATACCTTACAGGCCTTTGAGCAGAATCTGGACTTACAAAAATAGTTCTAGCATTTTTCCACTCAAAAGTAGTTCTAAGTAGTTCTGCGGCAATATCACTACCTTTAAAATCAGGGATTTTACCATAATCACCCTTAGGCCTATTTGAAAAACCTCCATCATATATTGCATCATACACAGATTTACGTAAAATATCCTTCCTTGTATTAATATCCATTATAAAACCTAAATAGAAAATGTAAAAAAAATATTAAAAATCCTTAAGAATAATCATTAAATTATAAAATAATTAATAAAAATAAAAAACCCTTAATTCAAACAATTAAATATAATAAACCCTTAAAAATTATGAACCATTTAATTGAATAACACTTAAATTCTAATTATTTAATATAATAAACCCAATTATCTTTTCTCTCTAAAGGTTCAGGATATTCTCCATCAACATATCCAATAACACAATGGCCAATTCCTTCATAATCACCTTCAATACCCAAGTCTTTTAATACTTCTTTATATTCATCCATCTCAAATTCTTGTTTTGCACGATGAATCCAAATTCCCCCATAACCTAAATCATGTGCTGCAAGAAGTAAATTACCCATAACTAAACTTCCATCATAAATATAAGTTGGTACAGATTTATCTGCAAGAACAATAAGTACTACAGGACCATTATAAAATGGATCAACATCATCGGGAAAACCACCAATTTCCCTATTGATTTTTTCTAACTTATCCCTAAACTCTTTATTTGTAACAGCAACAATTATTGGAGATTGTAATCCTCTACCATTAGGTGCATAAGTTCCAGCTTCAATAATCTTTTCGATATCTTCTTCTGGAATCATATCACTTTTAAAACTTCTAATACTTCTTCTTGATATTATTTTATCGATTAAACTAAATGATTTTTCTACCATTATTACACTTCTACTTATTTCACTCAATAAACACAAAAAAAATATTATATATTTAATAAGAAGAAAATAGTATAAAAATATACTAGTTTTTATAAACCTTTTTCTAGAATATACTTTAAAAGAGAATATAAAAAAATATTGACTCTCTTATTTAAAAATTAATAAAAATATATGTATTTCATCAAATTTCTTTTCATCTTCCCTCAATAATTTTTGAAGGTCTTCAAAAGATGAATTTTTATAATTCATAAAATCATCCTTACACTTTAATGTTATGTTGATGAATTATATTATTTATATATTTTTCCACATCTTTTGAGTAAAATTCATTTGCAGTATCCCACCACTTTTCAGAATAATTTTCATAACCTTTTGATTTTGCAAACATCATTGCAAGCTTAGATCTAGACTTTAATTCTTTGCAAACATTTTTTTTATGAATATAATAGTAAATTTTCCTTTAGTTTCAATTACCCATATTTCTGTTTCGTAAAAGATGTGTTTAAAGAATTAAATTAAACACCAAAAAGTTTATATAATTTGAAATATTTATGATAAAATAATCATTTGTAATTTAGTTCAATATAATCTTACAAATTAACTCAAATAATCAACATAAAAATTAATTTCATAATATTATGAAAACTATGAGGTGATATAATGAATGCATATGCAGTTGTATCTCATTTTAGAGAGGATATACCAGAACAAAAAGAAGTAATGAAAATACTAAAAGAACACTTGAAATATTTCAGAAAATGTGATGAAGAAGGTAAAGTCCTTATTGGTGGACCCCATGCTTTAGAAGATGGTTCCTATGGAAGAGGAGGAATCTTTGTATTGAAAACTGATTCAAAAGAAGATACTGAAAATATCATGGCTGATGATCCGTTTGTAAAAGAAAATATTATTGATTACACCATCTATGAATTTAAGACAGTACATCTTAGGCCTGAATTAAAAGAATGGTTTAAATCTTAAGCAATCATAAAATTTCTCTTCTTTCTTTTTTTATTTTTTTCAACTACTCAAATACTTATTTTAATACTTAATTATATTAGTAAATACTTGCAAAACTAGTTAAGATATCAGGCATAAATGCAAGAAAACATGCCGAATATAAAAAAAGATTTAAAATTTAATAGTAGATGTATACATAAAAATAAAAAAAGTAAGTAACCGATAAAAACAGTTACTTAATAACAATTTTTACAGTTTTGGTTACTTTATTGTAGAACTCATTGGAGTAAAACTTAATCTTAGCGTTATATTTGCGTTTCGTAAAAGATGTGTTTAAAGAATTAAATTAAACAAAAGACCTAAAGTTTAATTTGTTAGGCAAAATATTTAAAATTATCAATTCTAAAAAATTTAAAGACACATGCAATCGAAAAGGAATTACAAATCGTCAAATGATGCTAAATTCAATTAAAATTCTATTTATGAGTATGTATTTTAATTATACCGTTTCTGATGTTGTTAATAAGTTAAATCGTAGTGCAAAATTGAGAAAATTTGCTGGATTTTCTAAAGAATTACCGACCACAGAGCAAATCTATGAATTCAGGAGTAGATATTCCGCAGAATAATACTGTAAAATAGTAAATTCAACTCTAATAAGGTTTAACAAACAAAATAGAGTAACATATAATCGTTTTATTGTTGATGCAACACCATCAGCTTGTGATTTTAATAATGACAAGCATTTCATACCAAAACATCTCGAAAAACTAAATTTAAAATGGGGATTTTCAACCACTAAAGGCCATTTTATAGGATTTAAAGTCACAGTTGTTCTAAATGAGAAAACAATGGTCCCAATTTCCATTTTAATTCTTTCTGGAGCACCAAATGATTCAAAAATTTTTGACAAATTTTTACAAGACCTCCAAAAAAGACATATAATTAAAAGAAAAGACATAATCTTATTTGATCGAGGTTATTATGGATATAAAAACTACCAAATAGGAATTAACAAGTACAAAATCCTCCCCATCATCTTTCCAAAAGAATCTTACAAAGAAGAAAAATTAAAAGGACAAATATCCTATCCAATGACAATATTTGCAAAAAATAAAAAAGCCAAAGAGTTAAAAAAAGATATTAAATTTATTTCATCATTATATAGTGTTTTACCAAATGTTTGTACCCAAATATTCATCCACCCATTTTTCGTAGAATGATTTTGAATCGACTATTTGATAATATTTTTCTTTAAATAT
>OMVX01000103.1 GCA_900314605.1 uncultured Methanobrevibacter sp.
AACTGAATATTTTCTTAATGTATATAAGTATTACGCATATTTATATATATCCTAATACTATTTATATTTACTTATAAGTGTATTATATAAAAAATAGCAAATATTAATAAATATAACCCATATATAATCATTTAACAATAAAAATTAGGAATTATCTCATGACTAAAGAAAATCCAATTGAATTTAACAATACTGATTTATTGATTGAATTGTATGAACTCTTGTTCAATGATGCAATTACCGTTGAAACAAGCAAGATAGTGTCTAAAATCATTATGGACTTAATTGATAATCACGAAATAGACGAGGAGAAAGTCATCAATCATTTCAATGAAAAGAATCCTGAAAACATAAGATTTGATTTAAAAGAAGATTTGAAAACAATCTATGCGATCTGTCTTGAGATATATGAGGAATAGTTTAAGTATTTTAACAAACTATTTTAAAAATCTATTCTTTAAAAATATGTTCTTTAATAATCTATTTAACAAGTTATTTTTCTATTTTTAACTTATCAATAGCTTTGCAAGCAGCCAATTGCTCAGCATCCTTTTTGCTTTTACCTACACCATGACCATAATCAACGCCATCAATGAGGATTCTCATTACAAAGGTCTTGTCATGTGGTGCACCATGCTCTTCAAGCAATTCATAGGAAACTTCAACACCTACAGCATCCCCATATTCCTTGATAGTTGATTTGTAATCATAGAAAAATATGGTTTTTTTCTCAATATATGGGAAAACTGTTTGCTCAAGGAATTCCTTAGCCTTATCTATGCCTTGATCAAGATAAATTGCTCCTAAAAAAGATTCAAAGACATCAGCAGTTATTGAAATTACCTCATTATCGGTAAGCGCATTATCTTCCAAGTTCAATCTGATGCATTTATCCAAGTTATTTTCATGAGAATATACAATCAAAGCGTTCTGACAGACATAATTAGCTCGAAGCTTAGTCAATTTCCCTTCACTAAAACTAGGATGCATATTCTGGAGGAATTCTGAAAATCATAATCCAAGTCATGTTTGGCACTGTATGAAGAATGAGTAAATGCAATTACATATAAATCTTCGTTATTAGGTACAATATTAAACTTTTCCAATAATTTCATTTTAATTCACTCAATGATTAATTTATTTAATATAGTTTTAAAAATAGCGTTTAGTGAATTTAGATGAATTATTATAATAATTTAATATTACCTCATATATCAATAAATTAATATTAAATTATCATAACAGCACTATCATTTATCTGCATAAAACTATACTTAACTAATTATTTGTTATCCTTAGTATATAAATCTTAAACAATTGTTATGTAAGATTAACTATTTCTAAACAAAAATTAAACAATATTAGTTTTCAAATGCTCTCGAATAATCCATTTATAAATAAACTAATATAATATAATCCAACAAGCATAAAAGCTATTTTTAAATAATGTTAAATTGCTGAAAATCAGGTTTAAGTTTCGGCTTAAAGATTTAAATCAGAATTTAAAGAACATTAGCATTTTATGTTTTTTTTAAATAATATATTTTTAATCCCTTTTTAAACGAACAAGGCAAAATTATAGCTAATTTCAATATTAATATAATTTTTATCTTGGATTTTATTAAATTAAAAGACATATTATAACAAAAAATCAATTAAAATAAAATAAAATAAAATAAATTTAATATTATGCTTTTGGAGAATGAATATGCTTCTTAATTGGTGTGAAGAGATAACAAATATAGACCCTTCAATAAACTTTAGAGCTATAGGCGGATGGGTAAAAACCGTCACAGGATTAGATAAAAGTGTGTTGAATGGATTTTCCCTTGTAGGGGAATTTGTTAAGGCAGGAGACTATAAAACCGAGTTTTCAGATGGATTATATCTTGACTGCAATAAGGAAGGAAAGAAATCCAATCCAAAACAAGACTTTAGATTGTTTAGACTTAAAAACGGCAAATTGACACTGATTGATCAAGTCTACAACGGCAAGAAAAACTGGGCTGTAGAGCTATGGGATAGTGTCAGTGAAGAGATAGATCCAAACTATCAAGAGAATGAAGTTGATAAGATAATGACCATTATCCTGGATAAGACTGGAAAAAATGTGAAATTGTTAAAAAAGCTTCAACTGGAGTTAGATCAGGTCATTGCTGATTTTCAATAATCATTAAAACTACTTTTTTTAAATAATTCTTAATCTAAAAACTCTTCTTTTAAAATATTTTAAAATTAATTTGATGTAAATCTACTTTTTTTATAAAAACTATTAGTTAGTTAAAAATACCTCAAATAAGCTAAATAGAAAATAAGATATGAAATACCTAAAATAGGCTAAAAAGATTAAAAAATATAATATAAAATACCTAAAATAGACTAAATGAAATAAAAATAATAAAAATAGTAAGTGGTTTTGAGATAATTAGCTTTAATAAAAAAGTTTTGATCAAACTTTTTTAAAAGTTTGATTGGATAATTCGCTTTTATTATCTCAAATAAATTTTATATGCTTAAAAACTTTGGCAAACCTATACTAATCTTTGACGAGTGGTAGGTTTTTTGTTTTGCCAACTGTATCTTCTTATTTTACTGGATTTACCGAATCCACAAGAAGCACAA
>OMVX01000028.1 GCA_900314605.1 uncultured Methanobrevibacter sp.
TTATTACTGTACCTGAAAATTCATATTACAATAAAGTAATTAAAAAGGTGAAAATAACTGTAAAATAATGAAAAGTAGTTTAATATAATTTAAGAGTTTTATAATAACTCTTCTTTTTTTCTTCTTTTTTTAAACAGGTTACTATTGATACACAAGTTATATTAGGTTAACCTTATAATTTTGGGGTGCTACTGTTTGGAAATCTTCAAAGGTTTCAGGGTAATTGTAGCATTTAGTTTTGTTCTTTCATTTAGAATTTTATTAAATTGTTTTTTTCTTATTCTTTGCATTAATGTTAGGTTTTTGATGTCTGTTATCATTGTGTCTATGTTTCTTTGGTCATTTATTCTTAATGCAAGTATTATTATCTTTTATTTTATCTTTTGGGTATAGTATTCTTCTTTTAATTGTTCTTTTTGTGTGTTGTATTCTTCTTGTTTCTGCATTATTGTTTGATAGTGTTGTTGTTTTAGTTGTTCTTTGAGTTGATGTATTTCTTCTTGATGTTCTAATTGTTTTTGGTCTAATTGATGTATATTATCTTGTTTTTAATTCTAATTGTAGAATAATCTACTTCTTCAGCATTCATAATAAAATAACTCCCTTGTAAACTATAAATTTACATACTTTTTTTTAAATAAATTTTCAGCTATATTAAATAATCTTTCTAAAAATTATAAAAAAAATTAAAAAACTAATAAAAAATATATTATTTAAAAATAAAATATTAATTAAAAAAAAAAAAAAAAAATAAATATTAAAAAAAAATATTTAAAAAAAAAATTTGGAATATATCTCTTTTTAATCAATGAAAAACAGCTGGTTTATATGATAAATATTAAAGTTCTTAGATTTAATCCTAAAGAAGATGAAAAACCTTATTTTAAAAGTTATGAAATAGAAAAAACTGAACAAATGAAAGTTTTAGATGCATTAACTACTATTAATAAAAAATATAATGAAGATATTAGTTTTAGAAGTTCCTGTAGAGCAGGTCAATGTGGTTCATGTAGTTTAAAAGTTAATGGTAATGGTACTCTTGCATGTAAAGAAGAAATTAATAATAATGATATTATTGAACCTTTAGACTTACCTATTATTAAAGATTTAATTGTAGATAGAAGTGACTATGAAAATAAAGTTAAAGATTTAACTCTTCAATTAAACAATCCAGAAACTCATGAATTAAATCTTAATTTAAACCCTGAAAAAACTGAAGATACAAGAAAAGTTAGAACATGTATTGAATGTTATTCATGTTTATCATCATGTCCTGTTTTAAATGATTTTAAAGATAAGTATGCTGGACCTTACTTTATGAGATATATATCTAAATTTGAATATGATCCTCGTAATGAATCTGACCGTTTAAAGCAAATACTTGATGAAGGATTATATAGTTGTACCAGCTGTAGAAAATGTGAAGAAGTATGTCCTAAAAACATTTGCATCTATGGTAAAGCAATTGAAAAAATAAGAGGAATGGTTGTTGAAGGTAATCTTGGACCATTAGATCCTCATAAAGCCATAAAAGAAAGTATATCAAAAACTAACCGTTCTGTTAGTTATGATGAGGACATTGGTAGTTTTATTGAAGATATTAATAAAGATAAAAAGGGCAAAAAATCTAAAGTTGCATTGTTTACAGGTTGTATGGTTGATTATAGACTTCCTCATGTTGGAAATGCATTAATTGATGTATGTAAAGCTAATAATATTGATATTGATGTTCCTGAAGGTCAAGTTTGTTGTGGTTCCCCTCTACTTAGAACTGGACAGAAGGATATTATACAAAAATTAGCAAATATTAACCAGGAAGTCTTTAAAGATTATGATACAATTATTACAATCTGTGCTGGTTGTGGAGCTACACTTAAAAACGATTATCCAAAATACGGATTTGATGCTAATATTATGGATGTAAGTGAATTCTTATTAGATAAACTTGATACAAGCAAAATGAAAAAAATTAATAAAACAGTAACCTGGCATGACCCATGTCATTTGATTAGAGGCCAAAATGTAAGTGAACAACCACGAAAAATCATAGAAATGATACCAGGTATTGAATTTAATGAAATGGAACATCCTGCACAATGTTGTGGTGCAGGGGGAGGAGTAAAATCCGGACATCCAGAAATTGCTATGTCCTTATCAAAAGACAGAGTAAATGAAATTAAAAATACTGATGCTGAAACTGTTTTAAGTATCTGTCCATTTTGTCAACGTAATATTCAGGACGGATTAGATGCAGAAGGTCTTAGTAATATTAATGTTATAAACTTAATTGAATTACTTAAAGAAGCATATGAGGAAAATTAATTAATAATATTTTTAAAAGAAGGGTCTTTTATGGCAGATACTGCAACTGAAGAAGAAATGATAATAGAAACTGCCCCTGTTGTTGAAAATGCAGAAAATAATAAAACTAAAGAAAAAGAAACGAATAAGTCAAATTCTAAAACAAAATCTAATGCTGTATCAACAAAAAGAGGGATAGTTAATAATAAAGACAACTATTCTGAAGCTGCAAAAGAACTGAGAGAAAATCTCTATATTGTATTTGTTGAATGTGAAACATCTGGAAATGTAGGTTTTCTAGCTAGAACAATGGCTAATTTCGGAATTAAAAATCTTGTTTTAATTAACCCATGTGAACTTAAAGATGATGCATATTACCAGTCAATGCATGCAAGAGAAATAGTAGAAAGCTCCCAAATATATGACACATTAGAACATTTTCTTGAAAGTAAAGGAATAGATTTTATAATAGGAAGTACAGGAACACCTGGAGGAAGTTATAATCTTTCAAGAATACCTATTAAACCTGAAGAGTTATCTGTTAAAATGAATCCTAATAATAAAATTGCAATATTATTTGGAAGAGAGGGTGATGGACTTAGTAATGAAGAGATAGATAAATGTGATATAATTGTATCTATCCCAACAGATCCAAGTTATCCTATTATGAATATTACCCATGCTGCAGCTATAATTTTTTATGAAATATTTAAAAATAGAAACCAGTTTCCTAAAGAAGGTTTAGATGAAAGTACACATATTGAAAAGGAACATCTTCTAAAAAATATGTATGGGGTAATTGATTGTTTAGATATTCCAGAACATAAAAAAAGAAATGGAAATAAAACCTTTAAAAATATTGTTAATCGTGCATTTATAACTGGACGTGAAGCTCATACATTTATGGGGATTTTACGACATATTAAAGAAGATTTAATTAATAAAAAATAATCTTTTTTTAATTTAATTCTGTTTTTGAAATTTAAATTAATATTTTAAAAAAAATATTATTTTATAATCTGATAATTATTTGATAAAAATCAAATATTTTAATAATTTTAAAATAAAAAAATTTTAATCTTATGAAAATTAAAATTAATATTTATAAAATTTAAAAAATGAAAAATTAAAAAAAAAAAAATAGTTTTATAAAGAGGACTGTTTATGACCATATTAAGTGATAAAGAACTTAGAAAATATTTGAATGAAGGAAAAATTGTTATAGATCCTTTGATTGATGAAAAACAAATACAACCATCTTCTATTGATATGAGAATTGGAGATGAATTTAAAGTTTTTAAAGTTATAAGAAAACCATATATAGACCCTAAAGATCAAGATGATATTGCTTCATATATGGAATCTATGATTATAGAAGAAGGAGAAGCATTTATTATTCATCCAAATGAATTTGCACTTGCTACAACCTATGAATATGTTAAAGTTCCAGATGATTTAGTAGCACGTGTTGAAGGTCGTTCCTCAATGGGTAGACTTGGAGTAACAATGCATGTAACTGCAGGATTTATAGATCCTGGTTTTGAAGGTAAAATCACCTTAGAAATATCTAATATTGGAGCAATGCCTGTAGCATTATACCCTGGTCAAAGAGTATGTCAAATTGTTTTCGAAACAATGACAAGTCCTGCTGAAAAACCATATGGCCATCCAGATAGAAACAGTAAATATATGGGTCAAAAACGTCCTGAAAGCAGTCGTATAAAACAAGACTATGAATTGAAAAAATAAAATTAATTATTTTTTTAATTTAACTATTATTTAAAAATTTTATATTAAATTAAATAATAAAATAATTTAATAATCTATTTTTTACATAAAATTTTAATAAAAAAGTTTAAAAATAAAACATAATGATTATTGGGGTAATTATATGAATCATGAAAAGATGACTAATGTAAGTGGAAAAAGAGGTTTCTTATGGCCTTCATATGAAATTTATTCAGGAGTATCTGGATTTACCGATTATGGACCTCTTGGTGCAAGTTTAAAAAATAATATAATGCAAAAATGGAGAAAACAATATATTGTAGGTGAAGGATTTAGAGAAATAGAAGGACCTACTGTAATGCCTAAAGAAGTCTTAAAAGCATCCGGACATGTTGATAATTTTACAGACCCTATGTGTAAATGTGAAGAGTGTGGAGAAGTATTTAGAGCGGATCATATAATTGAAGAAGCAATTAATCAAGATGTTGAAAGTTTTCCAAATGAAAAATTAGACGAAATTATTTTAGAAAATAATATTAGCTGTAGTGAATGTGGAGGAAAACTATCTAAAATATGGGATTATAACTTAATGTTTAAAACCCAAATTGGTGCAAAAGGAAATAAAGTTGGATATATGAGACCAGAAACTGCACAAGGAATATTTATTTTATTTAAAAGATTATCCAGATACTTTGGTGGAAGATTACCATTTGGCGTAGTACAACTTGGAAAAGCATATAGAAATGAAATCTCCCCAAGACAAGGAGTCATAAGACTTAGAGAATTTACACAAGCAGAAGCTGAAATATTCTTAAATCCTAAAGATAAAAGCCATCCTAAATTTGAGGATATAAAAAATGAAATATTCAGATTATCTTCACAAGATGTACAGATAAATGAAAAAGAAGAAATTGTTGTTACAGGACAAGTTGCATTAGATGAAGGTATTATATCAAGCCAAATGCTTATCTACCAATTATATCTTGCAAGAAAATACTTATATGATTTAGGAATTCCCGATGAAGTATTAAGATTTAGACAACACCTTCCAGGAGAAATGGCTCATTATGCACTAGACTGTTGGGATGTTGAATGTTATACAGATAAATATGGATGGGTTGAAATTATTGGTATAGCAGATAGAGGAGATTATGATTTAAGTTCCCATACTAAAGAAAGTAATGAAGAATTAAATGTTCATATTAGCTATGATGAACCTAAATTAGTTAAAAAAACTGTTATAAAACCAAATATGGCGAAATTTGGACCTTCATTTAAACAAGACAGTCCAAAAGTAAAAACTTACCTTGAAAATTTAAATTCCAACGAGATTGAAGAGCTTAAAACAGCAATTGAAAATGAAGGTAAATACATTATAAAATTAGATAAAGATTTAGAACTGTTAGATGAACATATAAGTTTTGAAGAGGTAGAAGAAGAGGTTAAAGGAGAAAAAATTATTCCACATGTAATTGAACCATCCTTTGGTATAGACCGTATACTATACTGTACTTTACTTCATTCATTTACTGAAACTGAAGAAAAAGATTATTTCAAATTTGAAAAATCTATTGCACCAATAGAAATTAGTGTATTTCCACTATTAAATAAAGAAGAACTTAAAAAAATCGGACTTGAACTAACTGAAAGATTAAGAAAACAAGGATTTAATGTTGATTACAGTACTGCAGGTTCTATTGGTAAAAGATATGCTAAATCTGATGAAATTGGTGTACCTCTTGCTATAACAGTTGATTTTGAATCATGTGAAACTGATGATGTAACTGTTAGATATAGAGACAGTGAAAAACAGGAACGTATAAAAATAGATGATTTAAATAATTTTGTTAAAAACTATTTTAGTAAAGATGACTAAAATGGTTTAATTCTATTTTTTATTTTTTTTTATTTAATGTAGATAGAAAATCGACCACGAAAAAAAAGATTAAATAAAATGATAAACACCAAATAAATTAAATAGAGCCATCATAAATTAAATTTAATTTATAAAACATATATTTTATTAGTGCTAAAATTAAAAATCATGAGCTTGAAAAAAAATATCCCTAAATAACTCTAATATATATGCATGTATACAATGCTATTTAAAAGAATGCTAAAATCAATAGCTTTCTATAAAGATTAAATAAGTAAAAAAAAAATTAAAGAAAATAAAAAAATATGGTATATAATTTTAAAACCGTAAAATTAAATTTATACCTCACTAGAAGCATCTATTTTTCCAGCAGGGATTTTAACAGTATTAATCATATGAGACAATGTCTCATTATTTTTTGATACTATAAAAACATTATCATGAGTATCTTCACTAGTGTAATAAACCATATAATAACCAGTATTTAGATTATACCAAACAGTCTGATTAGCTAATTTAATCTGCTTAGACCCAATTATATAAGAATCTTTTAAAGATGCAAATTCTGTTCCATCTGTTATTAACTCCTCAAATGAAGGATCAGCTGTATTAAATGATGTGATAACTACATCATATTTAGTATCATTTATAACATTAATAGCATTGCTAATGGTTTCATTTGTTATATTATCTGAAATAGGAATATCGACAGAAAATGTGCTTGTAACATTAACATTTTTATATTCTATTTCCTGATTAAATAAATTTAAATACAAACAAGCTCCTAAAACAATAGCTACTATAATAATAACCGTAATTAATATGAGGATAACTTTTTTAGTCTCCATATTCTCAACTCCAGTTCTTAACCATAAATTTAATAAATTCAAATAAAAATTTTATTAATAAAATTTTATTATTAAAAAGTTTTAATCTCCAACCTTATACATTTTTGCTATTTTCATTAGATAATTAAATGTAAAATCATCAATATTTTAGGACAGTGTTTAAAGGCAAAATTAAAGATATACTGAAATTATTTTTATAATACTTAAAATTATTAAATATTAAAATTTACAATAGTTTAATCTATTAAAAGTATAAATTACTAAATGAAAATTGAAAAAAGGACCATTAAAAAAAAAAAAAAAAAAAAAAATTAAATATCTATATTAGTCCCATCTTCTAAATATCGAGCTTTTTCAAGACAGTTTTCAAATAACTTTAAACCCCATTTTATACCTTGACTTGATTCATCATAAAATATTACATCATTATCATAGTTACCGTCTTTAAAAGATAGATTTAAACTCATAAAACTATCACCAACATTTAAAAAAATATCGAAATCTACATTAGCAATATAAATTGCAGTTTTATTAGATGATGTGATTATATCAAATTCCTTTTTATAATTATTACAAAGCTCCAAATATATATCCTGATTTAAAATTAAATTTAAATTAAAAAAAGAATTCTTATTTACAAAATCATTTAAAATGTCGACATGTTTTGAAGAACATACTGATAAAACAATATTTAAGACTTTACTACCCTGAACCAAATCTTCATATATTTCAAATGACCTTTCAGGACATGTATTATCATATTCATTTAAATTACCATTTTCAAGAAGATTCAAATCATAAAATAATGAGTCCGGAATATCTTTTATAGAATGATTTTCCCAGAAACCAACCATCTCCTTATCAGGTAATGAGTCTAAAAAATTAAGATAATTAAGTGAAATAATTTTTCCTTCTGAACTTAAACAGTACTTATCATCATCATTTAATTCAAATATATTATTAAATTCAAAAAAATTTATCACATTAGAAACAGTAGATTGACAACTCCATTTTTTAAGTTCTTTAAAAGTTTTAGGCTCTGCTATAACGTCTAAAAAAATTAAAGATTTAATTTTAGAATTTAATATTGCTTTCATTTTTTTATTTAAACCAATATTCTCCATAGTATCACCAAATAAATTAATCATATTATTTTAAAAAAAAAAAGATTATAAAAAAGTATAAGTTTTAAACCATAATTGGAAATTAAAAACTATAAATAAATTAAAAAATACATGTTTCAGCACCTAATTTAGAATTAGCACTATTAAAACACTCTTTAAAAATAGATTTAGCCCAAATTCGTGAATTTTCATCTTTAGAAATTAAAACATTATTTTTATCTAAATTTCCATTATTAAAAAATAGATTTAAACCCATTACATAATCTGTTAAAAAAAGATTAAAATTGATTTTATCTGATGTTGTAATTAATCTTAAAATTTTCTCATTAAATGCATTTTGAAGAACCTCTGTTTCCATAGATTCTATAAAATTTTCTCTTAAATCTTCAGGAATAATAAGAGTCACCGACATATGTCTTTTAAGTAAAGAAGAAATAGAATTTATATAGATTTTATTTATCTCAGAGATTATGAAATTAAGATATGAACTTTTCTCCATAATATCTGAAACCATTTTCTCTAAAGCAAAAACATCTGTTCTTGGGAGTTCATATACTGATGCTTGCTTTAAATTTGAAATATGAACTAAACTTTCCTTTGGTATATCATTAATATTATGGTCTATTATAAATGATTCATAACTTTCGGTTACATCAATTGCTTCTTTTAGTTGTAAAAGATTTAAAAAAAGTATTTTGCCTAGATTTGAAATTGTATAATCAGATCCAACTTTATATACCAGACCATGATTTCGTAAGTATTTAATATTATAATTTAAACTAGGATAATTTAAACCCGTATCCTGATGTAAGATTTTTAAGGGTGCATTATGTTCACTTAATGATTGTAAAATGAGAAATTTATAATCTGAACTTGCTTTTGATATTACATTAAAAACTTTTTCGGCTTTTTCCATATATTTACTTCTAATATTTTGAGAATTTGTATTTGGATTAATATTCATTCATATACCTTCATAATCGAATTTAAATAAAAAACCAAATATATTAAAAGTAAAATTAAAACTTATAAAACATATAACTATAAAAAAAGATTATTTCAAAACTATAATCTAAATTTTAACCGTGAAAATAAATTTTTATGATTTTAAAAAATATTAAAGTCAAAATTATTTAATTTTAAAAAAATATAATAACTTATTTTAATTAATCTTTTTTTTAAAAAATAAAAATATTTTTCATCTATTTAATAATTGTTAAAAGAACTATATAAAGCTTATGGAGTATTCATAGTAATTTAATTATTTTATAAATATCGAACAATTAGTATCTATACAATCAAATATTATTTAATGATTAAAATTAATTAAGATTAAATATTTTAAGAAATATGAACAGTTAGATAAAATACGAATTAGTAATGAGAAAATATAATATTTTAAAAAACAAAAATAATTTAATAAATAAAGAGTATAGAATAAATAAAAAAAAAATAATTCTTAGTTTTTATATATTAAAAAGCAAATATTCTAATCGATAAAATAAAAAAAAAATGTAAAAACTTAAAAAATTTTATGAAATATTTTTAAAAAATTTATTAAACTTTAATAATAAAAGAAATATTACTTAAAAAATTATTAAAATATTTCTTTTGGTGAAAATATGATTGATACCCATACCCATTGTGATTCAAGAAGTAGTGAAGATTTTGAACTAATGTATACCTCAGGAATAGATACTGTAATTACATGTGCATTTTATCCTTATCATCTAATGAATGAGACAGTTTATTTAAATCATTTAGAAAGAATCTTAAAATATGATACAAAACGAGCAGAAGAATATGGAATTGATTTAAAAGTAGCCCTTGGAATACATCCTGCAAATACGGAAATTAATCCCGACCTAATATATGAAAATTTATATAAATATATAGAGAATAAGGAAATTGTTGCAATTGGAGAAATTGGACTTGAGGATTTAAGCCCTGAAGAATACAAAATATTCAAACAACAATTAATAATTGCAGATGAAACTGAAACAAAAGTCATTATCCATACACCAAGAAACAATAAAAAAAAAGTATTAGAAGAAATTAAAGAAATGGTTAATGCTAATATAGATCCTGAACTAGTTGTAATAGATCATATTAATAAAAATGTGATTGAAGATGTGATAGATGAAGAATATACATTAGGACTTACTATTCAACCACAAAAAATGAATGTAGATGAAGCAATAGATATTTTAGATAAATATGGATTTGACAGATTTCTATTAAATAGTGATATTAGTAATAAACCATCAGACCCTTTATCTGTTCCAAAAACTATAAGAACACTTACTAAATTAGATTATAAGAAAAGTGAAATAAATAAAGTCTCTTATAAAAATGCTACAGAATTCTTTAATCTATAAACAAGGAATTGAAAAAAGGAAAATAAATAAATCACATATAAATCAATAAAATTTTTTTAAAATTTATAAAGTAATGAAAAGATAAAAAAATAAATTTCATATAATACTCATAAAATCCCTTAATATTTAATTAAATATATAAAAAAGTTAAATGAACATAAGAAATAGAAAAAAAGATAAATAAATAAAATAGGAACAATATCTAAATAAAAAAAAAGGATATCTAATATAAAATGAATAAACAGAAAACTAAAGAAAAATAAGGAAAATATATAAGAAATAATTAATTTAATTATTAAATCAATAATTTAAAAAAAAAACATTATTTCTTAACTATCTCAATAGACTCAGGAGCAATAAGAATTAAAGATTTATTATTACGATCAAGTAAAACTACACGAGCATTATGTTGTTTTCTAAGATCCATTAACATTGCTCCAGCAACTTTGAACTCCTCAGCCTGATTTCTTTTTAAATCGGATAAATCTACAATAACAGGATTAGATGCTTGAACTACCTGATCAAATACATAATCCATATCATCAGAATCTCTTGGTCTTGTTAAAACAATATCATACAAACTTCCTTGCGGAATAATAGGATCTAAATCATATGCATCATAAGAATAATTATAAGGACTATTTAAATCTGAAGATTGCCTATAAAGACTACTAGAGCCCTGATTATAATTGTTATTATAATTGTTATTATAATTATTATTATAATTATTATTACCTTCAGGATTATTCATATCCCCTTCAAATCCTAAACTACTTTTAATATTATCTAAAAAACTCATTTTTTATTCTCCTCAAAATAATTTAAAATCACATCTAATAATATAGAAGCCCCACCATTACGCATATCAACTGCAGGTAAATTATATTTTTCTTCAAAATCACTTAAGGTCAAATCATTTGCGTTTAAAAGATTTAAAGAAAGACCTATGACTTTAGTAGGCTCTAGAGCCTCAATTGCCCTAATTTCATTTTCAATACCTCTTGGTTCACGGTATGGATGATTTGGCCTATGTCCAACAATAACTGCGTCGGGATGTGCACCAACTAAAATAGAAGCAGACAAACCTCTAGGGTGAGGATTACCATCTTCAGTTAAACTTGATTGTCCTTCTATAAAAATGAATTCTGGTTCTTCAGTTTCATCACAGTACTTAATAGCACCTAAAACTGCAGATGGAACATCCATAACAGATAAACTTCCAGCTCTAAAATTAAAATCAGTAGGTGGTTCTAAACCCATTTCATCAGTAGAAATAATACTTATATTCATTCCTCTTTTTCTTGCCTCTTCACCTAAAAGTCTAGTAGTTGTTCTTTTACCACATTCCTGTGAAGTTCCTCCGACAAAAATAACTTTTGCTTTAGGAACATATGAAATTTTAGGTAATACTTCAGTACATTTTTCTGGAGCTACACCCATAATTTTCTCAACAACATCTAACCTAGAATTAATTTCTTTAATGATAACATTGTTTCTAGAAGCAAATTTAGATAAGGCAAGGTTATCGTCAACAGATAAGGATCTAAATGAACATATTACATTTTTACCGTGGTCTATAGCTTGAACTGCATATTTAAGTGCTGAACCTTCAGCTCCAATAGGTAACATTATAGCTACACTATTTGCAGAGTCATCTTGTGCAAGAGCAGCTTCCAAAGAATCAGCAACAGTAAAGCCCATAAATGGTTTACCTTGTTTATTAACATCATCATCAATGAAACCTACAGTCTCAACACCTTCAAGATTGGAGAATTTTTCTCCTCCTCCTCCACATCCAACTACTATAAATGGATTTAAATCTTGAATTTCTTTAACAGAAGTTATAGAATACAATATACCACTCCTATACAAAATAATTTAATAATTTCTGATAATAATTATATAATGATAAAATAATAATTTAGAGACTTACATTATATAAAAAATTAAAATATTATTTTTTCCATATACATTTATTATTTTTATTATTATTAAATATATGTTAAATAACTAATATAAATATTATAAATAAAATATTAAAATATTATTTTAATAGAATCTAATAAAAAAATTTTTAAAAAAAAAATTAAAATATTATTAAACATTTAACGTGGATATATAATCTAAATTAAAAATTATATAAATATTTTCTTTGATTGAATTATTTTAATTTTAAATAAATGTTTTTTTTAATTTTCTTAGACCTTTTAAACAATAATTAGAAAATTTGAAAAATGAATAAATCATAAATTATTTTCTTATAAAATATTATTAATAACTTATATAAATATTTTTAAATAATGAGATGATAAAATGGCTGAGATGAGAATAGATTGTCCTGTATGTGGTGCGAAGGCTGGGGCAATATCAAAAATTGATACCTCTAATATCCCCTATTTTGGAGAAGTAGTTGAAAATTCTATACTTTGTGAACATTGCGGATTTAAACATAGTGACGTGATGAGTGTTGAAAAAAATGATCCTGCAAAACATAGTTTAAAAATTACAAAAGATAATCTTGATTCTCGAGTAGTCAGATCACAAACATCAACAGTTTCAATCCCAGAAGCAGGTATTAAAGTAGAACCCGGTCCAAAATCACAAGGATATGTATCTAATGTAGAAGGAGTTATAACAAGATTTATAAGTGCAAGTAACAGAGCAAAAGCATTATACCCCGACGCGGAATCTCAAAAAAATATTAAAGAAACCATAAACTTTTTAGAAAATATTTTAGAAGGTGAAGCTGAAGCTACATTACTTATAGAAGATCCTTATGGACAGAGTAAAATAGCAGATTTGAAAGCTACCACTGTTCCTCTTACAGAAGAAGAACTTTCACAGCTTCAAACAGGATTTACTATTATTGAAAAAGACGAAATTGAAAAAAGAG
The DNA here is from genome assembly GCA_900314605.1 of uncultured Methanobrevibacter sp. Classification (GTDB taxonomy): domain Archaea; phylum Methanobacteriota; class Methanobacteria; order Methanobacteriales; family Methanobacteriaceae; genus Methanarmilla. The sequence continues at coordinate 13,149 of OMVX01000028.1, forward strand.
AATAATCCCACCCTCTTTCAAACAAATACTATTAATTATGAGGGAGTTTTATGGCTAATTTAAATTTTGACAATAAGAGGATGAAAAGTACACCCTTTTTTTATTTTATTAATTATATCAATGTACTTCATGATAATTTTTTAAAGGAAAATTTTAAAAATATTACACCAAGAGATTTTACTTACCTATCTAATATCTTCTATCATGAAAACATTTCACAAAAGGAATTAGCTGAACTATTATACGTTTCAGAAGCAAATGTTGCTCAAATTATTAAAAGACTTGAAAAAAATGGTTATATTAAACGTGAATTTTTAAAAAATGATAATGGTAAAAAGTCTCTTAGCTTAACAGATAATGGAAATCAAGTTTTTAAGGCCTTACTAAATATAATTTATGAGAGTGAATCTGAAATTTTTAAGGATTATTCAGATGAAGATAAAAACAAATTTAAAGAAATGTTATATGTCTTTTGTGAAGGTGCAGCTGAATATTAGTAACACTTAAATATAAATGAACAATAAAAAAAATTAATATACTTAAGATTATTAAGTAGAATTTAATATTTAAAAGGTGAAAATTATGGCTGATAAACAAAAAACAATAGAAACCTTACAAATGATTGTAACCGGTTTATCTGCAAATTCCTTTGGACACAGAATCCAATCTAAAATATTTGCAGGATTAGGATTTGAAGCTTTAGGAGACAAATATGCAACACATGCAACTGAAGAAATGGATTTCGTAGAACAGTTTATGGATCGAATTCTTGATTTAGGTGGAGAAATCAAACAGGAAGCACAAAAAGAACAACCAATCTTCACTGACATTATTGAATTTATTGAACATGATTACAATGTATCTGTTGAAGGAATTGCATTTTTAAACCAAATGATGGATTCTGGAATCTTTGATGCAACAACATACGACTTGATGAAAGTATATCTCAAGGATGAAGAGGAAGACATGTACTGGAGCGAACAGCAACTTGACCTATGTAAAATGATTGGTAAAGAAAACTACCTAACCCAATTATTGATTAATGGTCCAACTGCCGAATAAAAAAAATCTTTTAATTAAATTTTTTTAATTTACTTCTATTTTTTTACAATTTTTTCCAACTAAAAGTACAATATAATTCTTTTTTAAACATTATGAAATTATATTATTTAAAATGTAATTTTAAGGAAATATATTAATTCACAGAAAACTAATAAAATATAAAAAAAGTATTAAATAAAAAATAGATATTCTATAAAAAAGAAGGATTTATCCTAAAAAAAAGGATAAAATAATGTTTCGCTTAAAATATAAAAATATTTAAAAATTTGATAAATAATATAAAAATTATTAATTTAAATTAAAAAATAGAAGGGAAAATTTATAAATCTTCCTCTTCTTCTTCCTCACCAAAGAGAGTGAAATCTTCTTCTTCAGCAGTATCTTTTAATTTAAGAGTCTTTTTGACATCCATGGATAATGCATCACAATCAGCTTTAATTGCTTCAAGATGTAATAAAATTCTTTCTTTTTCTTGATTGATTCTTTCAATATTAGTATAAGGATAAGTTGACTCTTTTAACATTTCATATTCAATAGTAGTGTATGGATAATCATTTAATTGTTTACATACATTTTTAAGGATATCGCCTAAGAATTTATTCATTTCAACTTTTACTCTTTCTCTGATCATTTTGTCGTCATCAAGATTATCTTTCATTAAACGAACAACTTCAGCTTTAGCAAAAGGTAATGACTCTTCATCTTCATCTAAGACTTCTTCATCTTCCATTTCAACTTCTTCTCCTTCGACTAATTCTTCATTTTCTAATTCATCAGCCATATAATAGACTCCTTTAAAATTTTTTAAATAAAAAATACTGTATTGAATTTAAGAAAACTTATTAAAAAAATTACAATAAAAAGTTAATCCTATCAATACCTATCATTAAATTTGTAGAAATTAATATATAAATATATCGTTAATTTCAATAAATAATCAATTATTTTTATAGAAATATGTGTAACTATTAAAATAATTATGTCTAAAATTCATATAATTGAAAGTTTATGAAAAATGAAAAATAGTTTTGTTTATAAAAATAAGTGTTCGCCAAAAGTCAAAAACTTATTTCTAAAATCTCCATAAAATCCTTTATTTTAAAAATAAAGAAATAAATTATTTAAAAATATAATTTCAGCAAACACCCAAATATCAAACACTATTCAATATAAAGTTATAATGTTAAAGATAAAAATAGATTATATTCCCTTATAAAAATATAATATCAGGAAATTTATCCAATAAACATATATTCAATTATATATGTAATAATCTTGAAAAATATGAATTTAGATTATCCATAAAATATTTTACTAAAAATATTTAAAATAAGAATAATGGAGCTTATTTTTAAAAATTCATGAAAATGACTATCTAATTTTATAAAAAATATTAATAATTTAACTTAAATATATCATATTAGCACTCACTCAAATAAATTTTAAAATAAAAAAAGCTTAGGTAAAACAATGAAAATTGGATTAATATCAGATACACATATAAGCCAAACAAGAGGAATGTTATCAAATAAAGTATTAGAAACCTTTAAAGGAATGGATTTAATACTTCATGGAGGAGATATAAGTTCACAGAAGGTTTTAGATAAATTAAATCAAATTGCACCAACAATTGCAGTTGAAGGTAATAATGATAAAAATAAAAGTCTTAATTTAAAATCAGTTGAAATAATAGAAATTAGTAATCTAAGGATATTATTAACACATGGAGATAAACTTCCAAGTGGAGATTATAATAAATACTTTGAATTTGCACAAAAAAATAATGCAAATATTTTAATAAGTGGACACAGCCACAGACCACACCTTAAAAAAGAAGAAGGTATAATATTAATAAATCCTGGAAGCCCTAATAGACCAATAAAAAGTGAACCATCAATTGCAATATTAACCATTAATGAAGAAAAAGAATATAAAAATAAATTAGATAAAGTCAATGTTAAATTTATGAAAATATAGATATGCAAGAATTAAAAAAAAGAATGTAATAAAATTAAAAAATATCCTAAAATAATATGTAAAAATAAAGAAAATTATTTTATGATTTTGAAAACAAAATAATATTATAAAACTGATTTTAAGAAAATTTGAATATATTATTTAAATAATTGATTATTGGAGATTAAAAATGAAAAATGAAAAAATAATTATAATCCTTTTATGTGTCATTATCATGATTCTTATTGTAGGAATATTTATTGTTATGCCTTCATTAAACAAGGAAGATTGTAAATTGACTATTCACAATAAGGAAGTTTATAAAGACCATTATCTGAAAGTATCTTTAAGTGATTTAAATGGAAATGGTATTTCTAACGAAACAATACATGTTACACTTAAAAGAAAAGATGGGAAAACCATCAAAAAGGATATTAAAACTAATGTAAAAGGACAAGGAAAAATTTTGATAAATAAAACAGGAAAATATAATGTAAAATGTAAGTTTGAAGGAAATGATAAATTTAAATCATGTTCAATAAATAAAACCATTAATGTAAAGAAATCAAAAAGCAATTCTGCTAAATCTACAAATAATTCACCTCATACCATAACAGTAGTACCTGAATTTGATAAAAAAATAAAAAAAACTGTTGGGGAATACACTGTTGAGGTAACTAAATGGAGAGGTAGCAAAGTAGGTGGATTTGAAGTCATTTTATATAAAAATGGAAATATTATGGATAGAAATTCATATGAATCAAGAGCCTATTTCTATATGGACGGAGAATGGAAATGGAGTAGATGGGATAATGGAGAAATAGAAACATATTATCATAAATATCCTACAAGTAGTGATGTAGAAATTAAAGAAATAGAAGTTAGATTTTAGATAATTAAAAATAAAAAAATAAGATTAGGATTTTGACATTTTCTAATATTGTACCTTTTATTTAATATTTAACTAATGCCAAAATTCTAAGTTAATGATCTTTATAATTTTTTTAGTTTTACTCTATGCCTTATTAGAAGAGCAGAAAACATTATCGATTTTATGTAGAACAACTTCGTTTATCGTATCTCTAGCTGGACCTAAATATTTTCTTGGATCAAATACGGATGGTTCTTCATTAAATTCTCTTCTTATCTCTCCAGTCATAGCTAAACGTAAGTCTGTATCAACATTGATTTTTGATACTCCTTTTTGACCAGCTTGTTTTAATATGTCATCAGGAACACCTTTTGCACCTAATATATCTGCACCATTAGTGTTGCACATTTCCACAAGTTCTGGAATCACTGATGATGCACCATGAAGAACTATAGGAGTATTAGGTAATTTTTCTTTAACATTTTCTAAAATATCAAATCTTAATCTTGCATCCCCTTTGAATTTATATGCTCCATGACTGGTTCCAATTGCAATCGCCAATGAATCACATCCTGTTTTTTGAACAAATTCATAAGCCTGATTAGGATCTGTATATTTTGCATCGTCATCAGATACATTAACCTCATCTTCTACTCCAGCTAATGTTCCTAACTCAGCTTCTACAACAACCCCATTAGAGTGAGCATAATCAACAACTTCTTTAGTTAATTCCACATTCTTTTCAAAATCATATTTAGATGCATCTATCATTACAGATGTAAAACCAGCATCAACACACATTTTACATGTTTCAAAATCTAATCCATGATCCAAATGGAGTGCAATAGGAATATCTGTTGTTTCAACAGCAGCTTCAACCATCTTGATTAAATAATCAATCCTAGCATATTTTATAGCACTAGGTGATGCTTGTAGGATAACTGGTGATTTAAGCTCATTTGCTGCATCTGTTATTCCTTGTACAAATTCCATATTATTTATATTAAATGCTCCAATAGCATATTTTCCTTTCATTGCTTTTTTAAACATATCATCTGTTGTTACTAATGGCATAATAATCCACTCCATAAATATATTTTATTTATATATAATTTATTTATTAATAAATAATTTTCATAAGAAACTTATTAATATTTAATACTTTACATCTAATATTAAAAATAAAATTGTTTATTCTAATGATTATTTATTAAACTTAAAGATTTATTCACTATCTAACTAATATCATTCGAAATAATATATTATAATATATAAAACTATAATATAATATATTATTTCTTATTTATTAACATACATTCTGTTGAACCAGAAACCTTTTCAAGTTCTGATTCCCATTTATCAGGATTTAATTTAATATATTCTTCTAATAATTGATTAGGTTCTTTCATGTCTAAATTTATTACTTCTACACAATTTTGTTTTAAAAACAATTCGGCACCTTGAAGATTAGTATTTTCACCAATAACAACTCTTGGAATATTATATAATACTACTGCACCAGAACACATTGGACATGGAGATAATGTTGTGTATAATGTACATTTTTTATATTCTTCTCCTGTTAAACGTCCAGCAGATTCAATGCAATCCATTTCAGCATGTAAAATTACAGACCCCTTTTGTATTAGTTTATTATGACCTCTACCTATTATTTCATTATCTTTTACAAGAACTGCTCCAATAGGTATACCTCCTTCAGATAATGATTTTTCAGCTTCAATAATTGCTTCTTTCATAAAAGAAATATGGTCCATAATTTCACCCTATTCAATTTATTATATCTAAACTTAGTTAATCAGTGATAAAAGAAAATAAATAAAAAAATATTAGAATTTAATTTCATCAATTCTTAGGCTAAAATCTAAACTTCTAGTTGAATGGGTTAAAGCACCAAGAGAAATAATATCAATATTTAACCCTGCATAATCTAAAATATTATCCTTAGTAATTCCACCTGAAACCTCAATTAAAACATTATCTCTTAATCCTAATTCTTCTAATTTATTCAAACATTCTGATATATCATCTGGATTGAAATTATCAAGCATGACAATGTCAGCCCCCATTTGAGCAACTAAAACCGCATCATCAATATTTTCAACTTCAATCTCAATTTTCTTTGTAAAACTAGTATTTTCAATTGCTCTTTTAAGAGCCTCCTCAACAGATCCAACTGTAGCAATATGATTATCTTTAATTAAAACCATATCATCAAGGGCAAATCTATGAGTATCCCCTCCACCAATTGAAATAGCTTCCTTATCAAATTTTGCAAATGCAGGAGAAGTTTTACGTGTACCTGCAATACGAATATTTGGATTAATACTATGTACTTTTTTAATAATATTATATGTACTTGTTGCAACACCTGACATTCTCATAGATATGTTTAGTGCAGTTCTCTCTAAAAGTAAAATATCACGAGCATTACCTAAAAGTTCAAATAATACATCACCTTTATTAATTAAAGTACCATCTTCAACTAACTTTGTAACTTCAACACCTTTATTATCAAATATATCATAAACAATATCCATTCCAGCAGCAATACCTGTATCTTTTGAGATAATTTGTCCACTAACATTATAATCTTTATCTATTAAAGCATTTGAAGTAATATCTGAAAATCCTTCATCCTCTTCCAATATATAATTAATTATATTATCCATTAAACCACAAACAATTAGTTAATTTAAATAAAACCCAAATTAATAATTTAATAAAATTAAATAAATTAGATTAAATGATTATTTATAAATTATAAAAAAATTATTTTACTAATATTGTAATAAGTTAATAATATATTAATTATAATTACTAATAAATTAATATAATTTTATTTGTTTTGATAATTTATTAATTAAAATAATTCATTTATATTTATAAGAGAAAATTTATTTTATAAATAATTAATTTTTTAAAAATAAATAAATTATTAATATAATTTGTTATTCATTTAATGAAATAAAGGGATAGAATGGAAATAACATTTCTTGGAACTGCATCTGCAATACCTTCTAAAAATAGAAATCACACATCAATTGCAGTTAAGGCATTTGGGGAAATATTTTTATTTGACTGTGGTGAATCAACCCAAAGACAATTAAATTATACTAATATCTCACCAATGAAAATTAGTAAAATCTTTATAAGTCACCTACACGGAGATCATATTTTAGGTCTTCCAGGTCTTATACAGTCTATGGGTTTTAGAGGAAGAGAAAAACCCCTTACAATATATGGGCCCAAGGGACTTTTAAAAATCAAAGACTGTATATTTAATAATGGATTTAACCCTGTAAACTTTGAAGTAAATATAGTGGAAATTCAAGAAGGAACTGTATTTGAAACTGATGATTATATTGTTAAAACAGCAAAAACTGAACATAATCTTTTAAACTATTCCTATACCATTGAGGAAAAGAAAAAACCTAGATTTATAAGGGAAAAAGCCATTGCTTTAGGTGTAAAAGTAGGTCCTGATTTTGGAAAACTTCACAGTGGCCAGACAGTTGAAGTTGATGGTAAAACCATATATCCTGAAGATGTTCTAGGACCTGCAAGAGATGGAAAAAAGCTTTGCTACTCTGGAGATAGTAAACCATGTGAGGCTATGATACAACTTGCAAAAAACAGTACACTACTTATTCATGAGGCAACATTTCTTGAAGAGGATATTGACAAGGCATATGAAAATGGTCACTCAACAGCAATTCAAGCTGCATCAATTGGACGGGATGCATCTGTTGAAAATCTAATATTAACCCATTTCAGTAATAGATATACTAATTTAAAACCATTTAAAATAGAAGCATCTGAAGTTTTTGAAAATGTTGAAATAGCTTATGATTTTATGAATGTTGAAATAGTTAAAGATGAAAAAGCTAAAGGTGAAGATAAATATAGACTTCTCATTAGTAAAAACTTTATTGAATAAATAAATAGAATTTTAATTTAGTAAAAACTTAATAGTCAAAATATAAAAGTGTGTAATTATGGAGATAATGAATTTTATTACAAGGCCTCATAATACTATTGAAATGATTGTATATATTTTAATTATTATTATCCTATCTACAGTTCTTTTAAGGTTAATTACTTTTACAATGAGACATCTTCATAAAAAAGAAGATTTAGATATGACCAAACCTTATATTATAAGAGACATATTACAGTATACAATATATTTTATTGCTGTTATACTTATTTTAGATATTATTGGAATAGATATTAGTGGAATTCTTCTAAGTGTAGGAATAATGAGTATTATTGTAGGTTTTGCAGCTAAAGACATAATTTCCAACTTTATGAGTGGAATGTTTGTAGTTACAGATAAAAGTATTAAAGTTGGAGATGAGATTGTAGTGGATAATATAAAAGGAAATGTAATAAATATGACATTTCGAAAAATTACCCTTCAAACTCCAGATAATGTTATTGTAACAATACCAAATTCTATATTAAGTACAAAAGTTTATACAAACAATACTAATGAACTGCCAGTTGTTCTTACATTAATAATTTATCTAAAACTTAATATTGATATTGAAGAATATGAAAAACGTATTATAGAAGAATGTGAAAAACTGGATTTTGTAAATAATAAACATAACAATAAAATGAACATTATTGAATTTGATGATATAGGTATAAAAACCAAACTATATATTGGAATAAAAAAACATGAGGATATTGAAAGAAACAGACTTATAATTGGAAATATTGCTCGTAAAATTTTAAATGAAATGGATAAATAACTTCTTTATTTAAAATACCTTTCTTTTTTTTAGGATTTATGTTTTTTATAAATATTACAAAAATTTATAAAAATTATTTTTAAAAATAAAATTTAGTTTTTAATATATAAATTTTCAAAAAATTATAATATTTAAAAAATTACTTTAAATTAAAAATAAAGAATTATAAACATTTTTTAAAAATTTTCAAAAATAAAAATATGGATATTTTAAAATTATAAGTCAAATAAGTTTATAAATAATGATTAATAAAATAAAATTAAATTTATTTACCCAGATATTTACAAGAATTATTTGAGTGAGAAAATGTTAAGCAAATTGCAAAAAGAAATTATTGAACTTAAAGATAAAAAAAATGCAATAATACTTGCACATAATTATCAAAGGAAAGATATACAGGAAATAGCTGATTTTGTTGGAGATTCTCTAGAATTATGTATTAAAGCTAGTGAAATTAAAGATAAAGACATTTTAGTATTTTGTGGTGTAGATTTCATGGCTGAAACTGCATATATTTTAAATCCTGATAAAAAAATATTGATTCCTGATAGTGATGCAGATTGTCCAATGGCAAATATGTTATCTAAAAGTGAAATAGAAGAGGCAAAAGAAAAATATCCTAATGCTGCAGTAGTCTTATATGTTAATAGTACTGCTGAGGCAAAAGCTGAAAGTGACTTGTTAGTTACAAGTGGAAATGTTAAAAAAATCATTAATGTACTTGATGAGGATACTGTTCTTTTTGGACCTGATTCTAATCTTGCAAAATATACAGAAGACTTTACAGATAAAAAACTTATTCCAATACCTGGAGACGGACACTGTTATGTACATAAAATGTTTAAAGTTGAGGATATTGAATCTGCAAGAGAAAAATATCCTAATGCTCAAATATTAGTTCATCCAGAAACAAATAAAGAAGTACAACTTGCTGCGGATTATGTTTTAAGTACAGGAGGTATAATGACCCATATTAAAGAATCTTCTCACGATGAATTTGTACTTGGAACAGAAATAGATATTATCTCAAGACTTGAACTTGAAGTTCCAGATAAAACCTATTATCCTTTAAGAGAAGATGCAATCTGTGAAACTATGAAATATCATACCCTTGAAAAACTTAAAGCATGTCTTGAAGATGAATCTCCACAGATTGTATTAAGTGATGAGCTAGTTGAAAAATGTAAAAAACCAGTTAACAGAATGTTAGAAGCTTCTAAATAGCTTCTACTTTTACTTTATTATTTAATTTGCTTTTCTACATATAATTCTTTACAATAATATTTTTTTATTAAAACTAATAGATTTAAGTTTATTAATATGTAAAAAACAATAAAATAAGGATACGGATAATTATAGACAGCTATAAATTTATTAAAATACAGCTTAGTAGGTTTATATTTATTTATTTTTGAAAACATTAACTAAATAATTGTATTCCTCTCATATAATCAAATTTATGTATGGATACATATAATGAGATTGATAATTATTTAGATGTTTTATCATCATTATCTGTAATTTAATCCTCTTCAGACATTTTTTTCTTTAAATCTAACAACAACATTACGAGTATCATCATTAGATTCTATTTTACTTATCTTAGGTTCGGCATTATTTACATCATTATCTATATCTATTTCACTATCAGTATTAGTATCAGATGTAATATTTTCCGAACGTCTGCTGGATTAATACTATTTATAGATACATGTACTTAATAAATAAGCAAGAAAAATAGCTTTTAAAATTTTTTTAAAAATTAAAATGTAACTATAAAAATTATGGGAATATAAAAAAGGTTAAAAAAAAAACTTTCTTTGTCATTACATGTTTAAGGCGAATATGCATGATTCCTTATAATTTTTCTAAAAATGATTTAAGATAATAACTTAAATCACAAATATATTTGAACATTATTATAATAAACTATTTAATTTAGTAATAATATACATTTTATTTTAAGATTATTATAAAATTAATTTAAGGAGAATTTTTACCAGATGAAAAATAAAAAAATATATTTATTAGCATTATTGCTTCTTGTTTGTATTTTAAGTATTTCTACAATAAGTGCAACAGAAAATACAACAAACGAAAATGTAATTAGTGCTGATAATAATCAAGAAAACAATTTAGAAATAAATAATCAATATGAAGATGTTTCAAATAGTAAAGAGAATGATGAACTTAATATAGAAGAAACTAATAATGAAGAGCAAGGTAGTTCTGGAACAGATAAAGTAACAACAGTAAATGAAGACCCATTAAGTTTCACAGAATTAAATACAACAATTAATAACAATACTAACCCTATAATCAATTTAACAAACAACTACAAATATAATAAGGATTCAGACACTAATTTTCAAGAGGGTATTATAATTAATCGTGATTTAACGATTTATGGTAATGGATTCACATTAGATGGAAACAAAATAGCAAGAATATTTAGAGTAGATGAGAATGTTACTGTAGAATTTCATAATATAAACTTCATAAATGGTAAAGCACATTATGGTGGAGCAATATGGGGAGGAAATTCATACAACTGTACATTCACAGGCAACAGAGCAATAAAAGATGAAGGTGTTTATGACAGCGGCGATGGTGGAGCAATATTCCAAGGAAACGCATACAACTGTACATTCACCGAAAACGAAGCAGAAAATGATGGTGGAGCAATAGAGTATGGAAATGTATACAACTGTACATTCAAGAAAAACAAAGCAGAGAATGCTGGTGGAGCAATATTCCAAGGAATCGCATACGATTGCACATTCACCGAAAACCAAGCAGATGTTACAGGTGGAGCAATATGCCAAGGAGACGCACACAACTGTACATTCACCGAAAACCAAGCAAAAATTTTAAGTGGTGGAGCAATATCCGAAGGAAACGCATACAACTGTACATTCACCAAAAACAAAGCAGACAGTAATGGTGGAGCAATGGTCAATGGGAAAGCATATGATTGTACATTCACCGAAAACCATGCAGACACCGGTGGAGCAATATCTTCAGTTGACGCATACAACTGTACATTTAACAAAAACAAAGCAAATGACGATGGTGGAGCAATGTACAAAGGAAATGCATACAACTGTACATTCGACAAAAACGAAGCAGACAATAATGGTGGATCAATACAAGAAGGAACCGCATACAACTGTACATTCACCGAAAACCAAGCAGACAATTGTGCTGGAGCAATAAACCAAGGAACCGCATACTACTGTATATTCAAAGAAAACCATGCATCCCATGGTGGAGCAATATCTTCTAGTAATGTATATAACTGTACATTCAACGAAAACCATGCAGACCGTGGTGGAGCAATGCAGCATGGAAATGCATACAACTGTACATTCAACAAAAACAAAGCAGAATATGGTGGAGCAATATACGACGGAAATATATACGATTGTACATTGACTGAAAACAAAGCACACACGGATGCAAAATCCTATGGTGGAGCAATGGCATATGGTAATGCAACCAATTGTACATTCAAAGGCAATACAGCATTTGATGATGAAGATGATGACTGTTACGCAGGAGCAATGTACAAAGGTAATGCATACGATTGTACATTCATCGAGAACAGAGCACACACTGATGGTGGAGCAGTATATAATACTAATGCATACAACTGTACATTTATCAAAAACAAAGCAAATGTCAAAGGTGGAGCAATGTACAAAGGTTATGCATTCAACTGTACATTCAAAGATAACATAGTAGAAGGTCATGATTATGATAGTGAGGCAATGTATGAGGGATCTGCTTGTTTATGCACATTTAATGGAGATTCTACCTATGATACAAAGATTATTCATACTACAATAAATGTATTAAATTACACCTCCACTTACAAATCAGGAGAAAAATTGATATTCAACTTAACTGCAAAGGATAAGGTGTTGGATGGATTTAATATTACAATTGAAATATATAAAGATGGTTCATTAGTAAAAACTGTTGATGCTCTATCAGGTGAAGGATGGATTGTAGATTTAGAACCTGGTGAATATACCGCTGTTTTAAGTATCCTAGACCATCCAGACGAAAAATCAGCAAATGCAACTATCACTGTAAGATCAACATTCACTGATTTAAATACAACTATTAATGGCAATACTAATTCTACAATCTATTTAACTAACAACGACTACTACAAATATGATAATACTTCAGACGAAAAATTAACAAATGGAATTATTATAAACAGAGATTTAATAATTTATGGAAATGGAGCAACAATAAATGGT
>OMVX01000002.1 GCA_900314605.1 uncultured Methanobrevibacter sp.
TAAAAGACCTATGTGTATGTTTGGACGTGTTAAACAAAATTTTTCTAGGGTAAAAAATTAGAAATAAAATTTATCACACAAGTTTTTGAAAGAGCCAAAATAAACTAATTATATAACTATATATAGAAGCAATATTAATATATTTAATTGGTGATAATATGAATAAAAATGTAATTATCGCAATACTAATAATTATTATTATAGCAGTTGTTGGGATCTTCGGATTCGGACTTCTTGATGGAAAAACTGGAACCCAAATAAATTTTGTAAGTGGGGACCATATTAAAAATGGAGAATCAGTTACAGTAGAACTTAAAGATTCTAATGGAAAAGCAATAACAAATCAAATTGTTAATTTCACATATAATGAAAATAATAAAGCAGAAAAATTTTCAGTATATACAGATAGTCAAGGAAAAGCATATTTAAATTTTGCAGGCGAAAAAGAAGGACAATATGAAATTTCCGCATCCTACGGAGGAAATGATACATTAAAACCATGTACTGCAAGTCAAAAAATTACCGTTGTAAAAGGTAATGCTACTGAAACTCCTACTGAAAGTAATTCTACTGCAAGTACAATGGAATATAATAAAAAGAGTGAAGGTTCAACTCAAACCTATTATGATGCAGAATTAGGCCTATACTATGATGGAAACGGTAAAGTTATAGGTGGACAGCACGATGGAGCAAACATCTATGAACTTAGAGAACACCCTCCATTTGAAGCAGAAGAAGGTGAATTTGTATAAAATAATTTTTAAATAAAAAAAAGTATTATTATTAAATAATACTTTAAACTCCTTTTTTTCAAACAATTATTCTTAATATTAAGCATTATTTTTATACTTTAAACATTTAACTATTTTTATCTAAATTTAGACTTTATTTTTAATATTAAAAATTGCAAAATAATAATTAATCATAAATATGGGATTTGCAAAAATATAACAATTTAATAATTTTTTTCTTTATATTAAATTAAATTCCGTTATACTGATTTTATAAATAAGATTTAAACATTTAGCAGCCAGTTATAAAAAATAAAAAAAAGTATCTAAACATAAAAAATTATGGCACTTTCAAAAACTTAAGTGATTTTAATTTTTACAAGTTATATGCCCCAAAAATTTCCGCCAATTTATTATTTATTTTTAATTTAAAAAATAATAACTTAATATATGTGTAATATAGAAATAAAAGCTCTATATGTATGTTTGGACTTATTAAACCGAATTTTTCAAAGGTAAAAAAATGGAAATTAAATTTATCACTCAAGTTTTTGAAAGTGCCAAAATTATATTTTTACAAAAAAATAGATAGACAATAAACTTATAAAAATCATTTTATAAATAAAGAAATATTAAAAAATTGAATAAAAAAATAGAAAAATATTTGGAAAGGAATAAAAAAAATTTATAAATTTAATTAACTAACAACAATTGTAAAGTGATAAAAATGTCAAAAACTGCCCTTATAATAACTATTGGTCTAGCTACAGAACCTTCAATAAAAAGAATTAATAAATTAAAACCTGATTTAGTTTATTTTATACATTCTATAAAATCTAAAGAGAATACATTATTCATAATTGAAGAAACTAAAATTAAAAATTATAAATTTAAATTATTAGATGACCATGAAAGTGTTGATGATGCATTCATAAAATCCTTAGAATGTATTAATGAATTAAAAAGTGAATACAATATTGTAGGAGATTTTACTGTTGGAACAAAACCAATGGTTGCAGGTCTTGTGATGGCATGTTATGCATATGAAGGTTGTGATTGTGTTTATCTTGGAGAATCTGATGAAGATTCCAGACATAATAAAATGGGTCCTGTAAAATCAGGCCAGGAAAAAACGAAAAATCAGGAAAATCCATTTGAAAACTATGCAATTAATGAAATTAAATCTGGAAGAGAATTTTTTGATAAATACCAATTTATTGCAGCAAAAGAAAACTTTACAAATGCTAAATTAAAATTAAAAGATTCTAGTTTAAAAGAAAAATCAAAAATATTTATCAAAATTGTAAATTTTTATGATTATTGGGATAAATTTAACGATAGTCTGGATGATATTAAATTAAATGAATATTTAAAAGAGATGATTTTAGACGAAATAAATTCAAAAGATGTTTTAAAGGAATATTTTGAAAATAAAATACCTGATTTTTTTAAACAAATGAAAAACAACAAAAAATTTTTAGATAAAAAAATCTCTGAAAATACATCTGAAAGTATTGATTATTATTTACCAGATTTACTGAATAATGCAGAAAGAAGAATTTCAGAAGGTAAATATGATGATGCTGTAGCTAGACTTTATCGAGCAATGGAGTTAATATCTCAAATTAGATTAAATCATTATAATGTAATAGATAAATCAGAAATTAATAAAAAGAAAACATTTTTACTGGATAAACAAAAATTAAAAAAGAGATTATCAAAACCTAATTTAGCAGAAGTTGATGAGATTGGAATTAAAGACTGGAGAAATGATAACATTAAATTTGTTAAATTAGATTCTAGTAAAAATTATAAATTACTGAAATTATTTGGAAAAGAGACAAAATATGAAATTAGCAAATCTACTGACAAATTAGTTAAAAATTATTTTAAAATTAATCCTCAAGTACAAAAAAGAAATAAATCTATTTTAGCTCATGGTTTAAGGCCATTGAATAAAGTAGAAACTTTACAATTATTCAAATTAGTTTTAAATCATTCAAAAAAATTATGTGAAAATATTGAAATTGAAATGGAAAAAAGTAAATTTCCACAATTTAAAGGAGATATGTTATGGTAAAAGATATAGCAATGTTAATAACAGTTGGTACTGGTATTGGTGGAACAGAAGAAGCAACAAATAGTTTAGCCCATGGAATTCTTCATGCTATAAATCAATTTAATCCTAAAAAAGTTATATTTTTTGGATCTGATTTATCTATACCTACTATTGATTCATTAAAAAAACAATACCTTAAAAAAGAAAATGATGAATTTGATTTTTATGAATTCGTAAAAATAAAAGAAATCGATAATTTTAGAGATTGTTTTACTTTAATGAAAGATAAGCTTTTAGAGTTAAATGATAATTATAAAATAATTATTGATTATACCTCTGGAACAAAAACAATGACAATGTCTGCTGCATTTGTATCAATGCTTTATCATAAAAAACTAGTGTTAGTTAAAGGTAAAAGAATGAATGGTATTGTTCAAAAAGGAACAGAGGAAATTTCTTCACAAAATTTATATTTAGTATATGATGAATTGATGATGTCAAAAGTAAAAGAAATGTTTAATACTAATAGATTTGAATCTGGAAAAACTTTACTTGAAGACATTATCGGAATGAATGATGATAAATTAATTTTTGAAAAATTATTCAATGCATATTCTGCCTTTGATAGTGTAAATTATGAGTTAGCTTTTGAAAACTTCAACTCTAAAGAATTTAGTGAAAAATGGCCAGAATTAACCTCAGATTTTCAAAAAAATGCAAAAGCACTTAATATCTTAAATACCAAAAAACACAATCTAAAATGTTATTATATTCTTGCAAGCCTATTAAATAATGCTAGAAGAAGAGCTGAAGAACATAAATACGATGACGCAATTGCACGATTATATCGATCATTAGAACTTATAGGGCAGATTAAACTAAAAGAATATGGCATAAACACATCCAATGTTAATCTGGATAAATTAAAAGAAAATAATCTAAGTGACGAATTTTTAAAAAGTTTTCAGTCAGATGAAGATAATAAGATTAAAATTGGTTTAACACAAGATTATATACTTTTAAATGAGTTAAAAGATGAATTAGGATTATTTTATATGGAAAAACACGAATTAATCCTAGAATACCTTAAATATAGAAATAATTCTATATTAGCACATGGTTTAAACTCACAAAATGAAAAACATTATAATGATTTTAGAGATATAGTATTAAAAGCTAGTGAAATATTAAATAAAAATATCAATGAATTTATTTTAGAAACGAAGTTTCCAAAATTTAATTTATAACAAATTAATGTAATTATAATATTTATTAAGTTTATTATTATATAATCTGATTATATAATAATATTTTAACTATTTTTTACAATAATTTACTTTTTATTATAATAATAAAAGATTAACAAATTTATGATAATTCACTAATAATAATAAAAAAAATGAGAATCCTTATTAAATATAATAAAAAAAATTTAAATAAAAAATAAAGATTTTAAATAATATTAACTATCCATTTAAGGGTAAACCTAAGTTTTCACGTAAAACATAATTTATTTCTTCTTTAAAATCTTCAACAGAAATTATAGACATTCCAAATGTTTTACTTAAGATATATGCAGTATTGGGATGAGGAACATCAGTTAAAACCATAAAAGAATATTGTTTATCAAGACCCATTAAACTTTCAACTTCTGAATATTTATTAATATAATGTTGATAATTACCAGTTTTTCCTTCAAACCAGTAAATTTGTCCATTAATTAAAAAAACAACATCTAATTCAAAATCATCTCCATTTGGTAAAGTTATTTGGGGATTAATTAAATAAGTGTATTCTATGTCTGTAGGTAAAGACTGTAAAGATTCTTGCACAATTCTTCTAATAAAAATTTCTAACCAGTGGCCAGTTAAAAAGTTTATTGCAATTGGGATTTTATTTGGTGTTGCATGTATGAAGTATTTAGGTGATTTATCATATTTATATTCGGATAAAAATGCGATTTGATATAAATTATTACACAATTGACAGGAAGCAGAAATTTCATTTTGTGAAGCATTTTTTAAATCCAAATGAAAACCATGGGGCTTATTTAAGTGACGTTTCATTGCTTCGTAAACTGTTTTAATATCACTATATCTCATACCCATGAATTTAGAAATATAATCCATAGAAGTATTTTCATCTTCCTTATCAACATAAGTTTTTACAGTAATATTATTATCTTTTAATTTATCAATTAATATATTAACATCAATTTCTTCTCTTTTATAAATAGGATGGGAAATTGTATTTTCTTCAGAAACAACATTCTGTGATGTATTTACATCCGAAGTTTTAGAGGGATTTTTTTCTAAAGAATCTGCAATACTTTCTAATGCTACTGCAATTCTAGTTAATATTTGTAATTCTTCTTCATTCATATACATCTTCCTGTTAATTAATCATATAATGATTAAAAATAATGTTTAAATAATCCTCAAGTCATTCAGGATGGTTAATACAATAAGCTTCAGCTATAGAATCATTATCTCCATATGTAGGATCATTTAATTGTTTATCTAAAAGCTTTACCTGTTTCATTAAATAGTTCTCTTCATGCAAGTGTTGTTCGATAATATTATTAATATGATTTAATTCCTCTTTTTCAAAATCAACACCCTTTATTAACCAATATTCTTGATAGTTGAAAAATTCTAAATAACTATTATCATAATAATCTAAATCATCAATATCATTAGGTTGTAATAGTTTTATATTATCCTCATCAAAAGGCATATCTATTTCAAAATCCATATGCTCTTCAAAATCCATATGCTCTTCAAAATCCATATCTATTTCAATAGGACAGTAATCTGTTGAAAAAGTTTCCTTTTGATAATAGTCAAATGACCCTGTAAATTCTGGGTATATTTCATATTGGTTTCCAGAAAAGTCCTCATAAGGAATGTCACCATAATCAAGGTCATAACTTTGATCATAATCTTCATAATTAGAACTGTAATAATTTTGGCTTAAGGAAGGATATTTTTCAGATAAATCCCTATACATTTTATTATAAACAAGGTCATCTTCATAATTGTCATAAACCATCTCTTTATAATCTTCCGGGGTCATTTCAGGAGCATAATCTTCATCTAAAAAATCAAAATCCTCATATGAAAGGTCATTTAATTCTTCATCTAAAAGCTTTGCCTCTTCTTTTAAATGTTTCTCTTCTTGTAAGTATTGCTCAATGAGACTATTGATATAGGACTCCTCACCCATATCTTCTTCATATTCATCTAAGAGGTCTATATAATGCTGTTCATTTTCTTCAAATTCTAGATATCTTAAATAGTCATCTTCATATAAGATATCTTCATCCTCATCAAAAAGAGACTCATATAATTGTGAATATGAATTAGTTATATAAGAATCTGTTATAGAATCTTCTTCTAAATTATCTTCTAAAATAAGTTGCTTTTCATTTTCCAGATAATTTTCAATTAGTAGATTGGTGTGTTCACTTTCCATATCTTCTAATTGTTTAAATGCATTGTATAGATTATTAATTTCAATATCTAACTTGTTTATTTTTTGGTCAATATTATTAAATTCTTCTAAAAAATCAAACATATTATCCCCTAAACTATTAATTACTATTATTTATTAATATTTTAATTATATAAATATAAGGTATGCTCATTTTCAATATATTATTTTAATTAAGAATTTCTCTTTTCATATCTTCTATATCATCTAAATCATTTCTTAAAATACCTGAAGAAACAGTGAGTTTTTGATAATTGAAGAAATCATTAAATTGTTCTAATGGCTCATCATCCGAATCTTTATTATTAATAGATTCATATAATTCAGAATTATAACCACGTTTACTAATAAATATTTCTTCATCACCATTTTCATCATTATCATTATCATCTAAATTAAGAACAATATTTTCTTTTTCAATTAAGCCCTCTTCCTTCCAGATTTGAAAATCTTTATTGGTGAAATTAATTTCAAACATTTTTAAGATTAAATGAATAGGTTTTCCTTCCAGAACCATTTCATTGAAATATAATAAATTAGGTTTCATATAATGATTATAAAAGAATTCTGAAAACTCTTTAAACTTATCATCACTCTTTCCTTTATAATACCAATCATAAATATCGTCAAATGAAACACCAGCATGCTTAGCAGCAATTTCTGTAGTTTGGTCATTAAGGATTTCGTTCATAACAATTTCTATTCGTTTATCCAAAATCATCTCATCAATAGTAGATTTAAATTGGTCAAACTCTATTTGATCTAAATTAGATTTTTGTAAGGCCTTTCGATGATTAGTTCCTGAGACAATCTGGTTTACATAAATATCTATTTTAAGGCTTAGATAAGATTCATAAAATTGGTCATATGGATTAACACCTTCTCGACCTAGGTCATAATACTTATTAAACTCATCTAAAGTTAAATCACATGCGTCTAATGATTTTTTAAAAGGTTTACGTTCTATTTCATTAATAAAATTTAGTAATTTCATAGGAATAATATTCTCTTTATAATAATCAAATAATTCCTTGTAACGTTCATGGCCTCTTTCACCTAGCCTTAAATATTCATTAATAGTACTTATACTTACACCAACTAAATCTGAAATATCTCTTTTAGATTTATTAGTCTTAAATCCATTTAAAATTAAAAAGATATTAACATCAAGATTTTTATCTTTAAATTCCTTAAATCTAGATATATCTGTTTTAAGCCAATAATCTATATATTTAGGTTTAATACCAATTGATTCTATAGATTCTTCTTTAGTTTTACCATTTTTACGTTCATTTAAATACTTATCCATTAAAATTTTAGTTGAATTTTTATAAAAATATGAATCAATATCTGCATCATCATACCATTTATAAAAATCATGAATATAAATTTTAGATAGTTTACAGGAAGTTTTTAAATCATTAGATTTTAAATTCGTGACAAAACGTTCTTTTCTTGATTCGATTTCTAAATATAGTGCTTGTGAAAATTTATCATTATTAAATGTAGACTCTTTTTTAATTTCTCTATATTCTTTTTGAGTTATTCCTGCCTGTTGTAATACTTCCAATGGAGTTTTATCTTCACTATAACCTTTTATAATCAGATCTTTTTTAATGTCATTTAATTGAATTATAAATTCTTCAAAGTTATCATGCCAAAAATTATAAATCTCATCTGAAATATCTAATTCAATTCGAATATCCTTATCAAACATACCCTTTGATTTTAAGTGAAGATATTCATCCATTAACAATCGATTATATATAACAAAGGATTCATTTACATTATCTCTATTAAATTTAGCTAAATGAATACTATACCATCGGTTTAATTGTTTTTGACTTATTGTTGTATATTCAATACTGGAGGAGATATTTTCCGTTGTAAGTAGATCCTGTTCAAATTTTTTAACAATTTCCTCATTTGTTATCCTATATAACTGGTTAAAAGGTTCATGTTTAAACTTACCTTCTTTGTATTCATATGTTTCTTTCATATCCTTTGGAGTAATTTTATCTTCTCTAAATTGAGTTATTAACTCACATATTTTTATATAATTATCTATTTTTTGAAGATAATCATCTAAATGAATATTATTAAATGTAATGAATCTTCCTTTAACATTTAACATCTTTTCCCTAACCATTGTATTAATTAATTGATTAGCATAAGCCTCAGCTAATCCATAATCAATTAAATCTTCTTTAGTAAACTCTGCATTTTTACCAAAGTTATTACGAATAGATATGAAATTATTTGCATTATCTATTACTCTATTACATTTTTCACAACAAAGAGAATAATTGGAATGATTAGGTTCACCACAGATTACACAATAATCATAACTAATATCAATTACCTCAGAAAAATCAGGAATTTTAATTAACTCAAGTTCATCATCACTTGTATCAATTTCAATTGGTTTAAAAGAGGGAACACCTGTAAAATCATCATAATTAGTAGAAAAATCCCTATATAATTTCTTAGAAATATAAAATAATTGTTTATGTAATTGCTGGGCAATGAGAAATTCACTTTTCTCCATTTCTTCCACATGATCATGAATACGGTTTCTAAGTTTATATGCACTATAAATCTTTTGTTTAAAATTATATGCTATTATACCTTCCCTATAAACTGTATCTAACATATTATAAAAGATATTTCGAGAATTAAATTTTTGACTACTTTTCGCCATTAATAAATTTAATACTCTCTCTAGAAATGGAGTAGCATAAGTTTTTACTGCTGCAGGAGATGTACTTATACTATCCTCTATTTTATTTCCTAATCTGTATAAATCATCATCATAATTTTTTAAAAAATCAAAGTTAGACAAATAAACACCCCCAATTATAAAATATATAGATTTTTTAAGTAATAATAATTTTTCCATTAAATCAACATTAAAAAAAAAAAAAAAAAAAAAAATTAAATTGCTATTAAAGTTACCTAGTCTGAATACCCAACAATCTCCAACTTAATTCCTTTTAAGGAATGAATTGTTTCAAGATCTACTTTTATTTTTTTATCCCCTTGACCATCAAGCATATAATATTGCTCTGCTTTAAGATACATTTCATCAACTGTATATATCTTACCTTCAGAAATTATTTTTCCATCTTCAAGGCCATCCATTAAAAATTGCTCCATAATATAAAATAAATTTTCAGCTGTATAGGTAACTTCCATTTTTTCACTCCATTACACTTCATAAGTTAACTATTTTATTTCGTACTTGATAGGTATAATATTTCCTTTTATTATTTTTTTTAAAAACACACTATAAAAACCGTATTACTTAATTTATCTACCTTTAGATAGTGTACTCAACTCCTTGTATTTTACATACATTTTCGTAAAGTTTTTCCTTACTGATATTTTTGAAGAAATCATTTGGCACTTTAAGAGTCCAAATTTCTTGCCATAAACCATTTCGTGAATGGACATAGGAATGATTATCTACAATACGATTCCATAATCTATTTTTTAATAAAGTATTCATTCTTTCTTCTGGTGATAAATCACTAACATATATAGTTCTTCTTAATATAATTTTGTTGTCAGCTGGTCTATTCAATAATGAATACATTAATCTTTTGTTTGTTAATTTTAATCTGTCAAGTTGTTGCTTTTTTCCTTCTTCTAATTCTTCATAAAATTGTTTTTTGAATTGGTCAATTTCAGTTTCTGTATATCCTTGATACCTTAGGTATTCAATTGCAACATTAATATTGTTATCGTTTATTGGTCTTCCATCTTTTAACTTAATGTCACATCTCTGACAAATAATACAAAATTGATTTGCTAATCTTTCTTTATTCATGTTCGCATTTTGTAAGTTTGGTTTTGTTTTATAATCTGCTACAATACTTTGAGTTTCTTTCTTTAAAAGATAAGTACCATATACCATACCACCTATCGCTCCAAATGCTAATAAAAAACTCATACATATCACCTTTTTATTTTAATTATTTCATTAAGTGGTTCATACCAAAATTCTGCTACTTTACCGAAATTTTCATCAGTATCGCAATAAAATGATAGTAATTGCATCATATCTTTTTCATAATCCCAACTATCAGTGATTTTAACTGTACCAAATAGATTATGTATGATAATTATCTTATCGAATTCATCAGATACTAAGACATCAATCCTACAATTACCTTGATTTAATGCAATCCATTTTTTAAATAATTCCACTACTTTTTTTACTTGTTTTATATTATCCATATCTATTTTGTTGAAAGGAATGTGTATTCGATTACTCATTTTATCACCTTATTCTAAGGGAAAACTTGTTATAATCTTTCTTGGATATTAATAGAAGTTTCATAATTATAACACTCGTATGAATGTTGCATATATATTATTGTACTTGCATACCATATTTTCCTTGTAACATAGTATATTATATTCTTGCGAATGTTTTTTGGCTTGTTGAATGTTAGTAATGCCAATAATAACTTTACATCTTCAACTGCTTTTTTTATTTCTAAAATATCTTTTCTTGTAATTTCTTTGTGAATTAACTTATTTTTTATTTGATATCGGAAATATTTATGTTTATTTTTTGTAATTATGTAACTTCAATTATTTTTCACTCCATTAGGCTTATAAGGCATCATAAAAGTCAATTTAGTATAATAATAAATTTAAAAACATTTGATTAAAATAAAAAAAAATTAAATTCAAAGATGAATATAAAATAATATAAAAGAGTAGTGTTAAATGATAATATTTAACACTAATCGGTAACTATCACTACAATGATTGATAATATTTTTTAATAATAAAGATTAATAATCTTCATCATCTTCAGGATTTTTCTTCTTAATATAGCCCATATATGGAATATCTGGAACACCAGCAGGACCATCTGCCCAGTCTTCAGGATCTCCTACATGCCAGCGAGAATTATCAAAATCATCATCTGAATCAGAATTTGAATTATCATTATTAGAAGAATTTAAATCATCATATGAATTACCATAATCATCATAATCGTCATAATCATTATTATCTTCATAAGAATTATCATAATCATCATTATTATCATATGAATCTTCATAATCATCGTATTCATCATAATCGTCATCACACATAAATAATCACTCCATTTTAGTATTAATTTATTTTTTATTTTAATTTAAAAAAAATATTATAAAAGAAGAATTGAATTATTCTAACTCTTCTTTCCAATCTACACTGTTATCAGCAATATTTCTTTCAACATAATATGTATCTGTAATATTACTACATGCATCATACATATCTTTAAATCCTTTTGAACTTTTTTTGCTCATAGCTATACGACTGTCACGGATTCCGATATGTGATGCTTCACGGTAAGAGTCAATATCTGCTCCTATGAAAACAAATTCCCAACCACTATTTAAAATTAAATCTTTAATTTGGTCTCTATTATATTCTCTAGAAGCATTTTCATATCCATCAGTAGTAATAATACACATTGCAGAATTTACTTTATTTTTATATGTATTTACTGTTTTTCCTATTGAATCAAGTAAAGCTGTAGATCCTCTTACAAAATACTCTTTTTCTGTAAGTGGTTTAACCTCAGAAATTGGTTTTCTATTATATAAAACTTCATATTCATTATCAAAGAGAATAGTAGTTACAAAAATCTGATGACCTTGTACAGATTGCCTTTCAATAAAAGAATTGAAACCATTTATAGTATCTAATTCAGAACCACTCATGGATCCACTCCTATCTAAAATAACAAATAAATCCATTTCTTCTTCATCTTTTAAGCTGATTTTTTCTAAATTTTCATCATTATAATTATTAAAAACCCTTTTGTTTTCATTAACCATATATTAACCCCCATCGGAATATTTCTCAAGTTTTAAATTTTAACATTTGATTTTATATTGATTAAAAAATCAATTTCCATTAATTCATTATTTCATAATCCCCTCCTATTAATAAAAATTAATTAATAAATTTAAATTAAATATAAAATAAAGAACAAATAAACCATATTAATCTATAAACTTTGAATATAAGAATTAAAGGTTAAAATATCTTAACCTTATTTAATAATTTGCTTTTTTAGATTTCTTACTCTTTCATCTATAATCATCCCTGAATGACTGTAAGATGATTCAAAAGTATCTGGTTTATTTATCCACTGAAATTTTACAAAATTATTTTTATTTTTACAAGCGACATACTTATTTAAAACAGGACTTTCTTTTTTAACAATATTATCCTCTGTTGTTGGATTTGTTTTAACACTATTATTCTTTTTAGAAAATCCTTTACTTTCAATCCATGGATAATTTTTACTTAAAACCTTCATTTTGAGGATTTCTATATTTTCATCACGTAAAATTACCTGATTACCACTTACTGTAAAAATATAAAAGTATCCATTATGGTCCTTAAATAGATTAATAATTTCTGTTTTGAAATCTCCTACAGTATCTCCATTTAATTTGGAACCACAAATTCTACAGTACTTAGATCTATTATTCATTTCCTTATTACAATTTGGACAAATTTTCATATTAAAACCTATAATTTGGTGTTGTTAAATTAATTTTAATATTTGTAAAAACTTTTGATTGTAAATTAAAAAAATATAAAATAAATTTTGTAAATTTAAAGAACATATAAAATAAATAAATATTATATATCTTTAAAGTATGGCATGTGTATAATTTCATCTTCATATATTAATGCAGAGCCAGAACCATAATCATTGGTGAATTTAATTAGTTCTCCAAGGCCAGGTGCTTCCTGTTTAATAAAAACTGAATTTGAAATATTATTAATAATTTCATTAATATTAGCCTCATAACTAATATCAATCTCTTTATAATCAAGACTATCAATAATATAACTTTTAATAATCTTATCATGATAATTTGCATAAATATCAGGACTATTAAAGAGCTCAAGACCTACAACTTCATTGTTAATAATTGCAATAATACCAGATTGACCAACTGATAAATCAAATGATTTTAAAAATTCATCTTGATCTTGGCTAAAATCTTCATAACAGTCATTCATAGCACTAGTATCTGGCCTTGTTGAACATCGATCAGAAAACAAATCAATAGAATCCCATACATTATCTTGCCTGGATCTTTCATCAATAGCACTTGCTTTAGCTCGACGTGTATTTGAATTTGCAAAATATTGAGATTCTTCAAAAAGTACAGACTTATTATTCTTATAACTCCATCTATCTCTTTCAGTACAGCTAACAGATATTTTCATGGTGGTTTTTGGTGGAACTAAAATAGTATTATTTACTATACGATTCTGTTTTGCTCCAATAATCTCTTCTCCATCAACTAATATTAAGGGAGTAACTGCATTATTAGTTATGAGAATATTATTTACATCTTCAACTTCACATTCTTTAACTTCAACAAGACCTAAATCAAATCCTTTATTTAAAGTAAGAATATCAGTGGTGTTGGAAGTTTCAGATTTTAAAGGAATAATTGTAAGAGCATTATGACTTTGGATTTTTAATGTCTCAAAAATTATACTATTTTCATTAATTTTAATTTTCATACTATTCACCCCGATTAATAATAAAAAAAATAAAAAGAAAAAAATAATTTAAATATGATTAATATCAGAATTTGGGTCTTTACTTAAAGAGTTTATTTCTTCTGATGTTAAAATTTTAGCAATTACACCATTATTAGATATGAATTTTACTTGAGCATAATCTTCATCTAAGATTTTATCATAAATTCTACCAGCACTCATTGTACCTTTTATAACAGTTTTAGCACTATTTGCAACATATCCTGATTTACCAGCATATCTTAATTCAACAACTATAGCTTCACCATCATAATCATTAGTAGGATCTTTTACAAGTTTTAAAATAGAACCTAATTTAAATGGTTTAATGCCATGAAACATATTAAACGCATTAACGGTTATAAAAATATCATCAGAATATTCATAATCCATATTAAAACCCCCTTTAATAAAAATTATTATATTATCATTATTAGTTTAATGGTATTGATGTTGTATAAATTCTTCGATTATAATATATTAGATGACCATAGTATATAAAGCTTATTGTTATTAACATGAAAAAATATGAAAAAAAAAAATAACTCATATAATTCTGGTGTGATGTTGTATAAATTCTTTTACAATAATATATTTGTCGACCATAGTATATAAAGCTTATTGTTATTAACATGAAAAAATATGAAAAAAAATAACTCATATAATTCTGGTGTGATGTTGTATAAATTCTTTTACTATAATATATTTGTCGACCATAGTATATAAAGCTTATTATATTTAAGATAAAAAAATGAAAAAAAAAAACATTAAAAATAATGTATAAAAAGGTTTTATTTAGAAATATAATATTGTTAATTAAAAAATTCATTAAACAGCAGAATAAAAATCATAGAATTCAGAAATTTAATAAAATATCCTCTTTAAAAGATGAAATTCCTTGTCTATAATTATTTTCCTTAGATTGGAAACATTTGTAAAATGCATTATTCTCATATTTATCACAATTATTATAAATATATAATGCCCAATGCTTTCTTCTATTGTCAAGAGGTATGAATTTCATAAAAGAATCCTTAATTAGTAATTTTTTATTGTTTTTAGGATTATACAAATAGAGAGATTTCTCTTTAAGACAATTATCAAAAATAATCTTGTCATAAATTGGTTGTGCACATGGTCCATTTAAAAGAATAATTTCATGAATAAAATTATTATCTTTACATTCAATATTACCAGTTGTATAAATTAATTTATAATTTGTATAAATTTCCAGTATATCAAAAACATCCTCTAAATACTCATCTAATATTTCAATCGTCTTTTCAGCATCATAAACATTAGACATTGCATCATGAAATTCCTTATTTCTAATATTTTTAACTTCATTTAATGCATATAAAATTTCATATGATGTGATCTTTTCAAAAAATTCTTCATCAAGAGCAGATGTGAAATTATTATCATTATAAACATCAGCAAGGTTTCTAGATATATAAATCCAATTTCCAAATGTCATTCCTGATTTATATTGTTTTAAAGTTAAATCACTCCAAATTTTATCAAAATTTTTTAAATAAACATCCCTAGGAAGGGCACTTAATAAAATAATAGCGTTAAAAGCTGCTGTAAATTCAAATAATTTAAGATAATTATCTTTTTTCTCCACTATTTCAAAACCACATTTTGTTGCAGATAAATAAGATATTGCAAGTGGCCAAATCAAACCTTGATAAGCCTGTCTCCAGGATCTTGAGAGCTTATTAATTTCAGATGTTTGAGGGTCAATTTCAATCTCTCCTTTCAAATCTTTTAGTGATTGGGAAATATGTTTATAATCCAAAATATTTGAGTTAAACTCTTTTTTAAGTAAATCAACTGTTTTAAAAAATTCTCTAGCTTCTCGTGATGTTTTAACAATTTCATTTTGAATATCTAAAGATGGAATTGGAATTTTAATAGAACCAATTAACTCAGCACTAATATAATCATTTCCATCAGAATAATATAATAACTCATCAGTACCATAATCTGAATTTAAATATTCATATAAATAATCAGCTGAGACATTTTTTGATATATTTGATATTTCAATAAATTGTTGATGATAAAAATCATTCCAATCCTTATTATAATAAACTAATTTATTATCAAGATTTTTAGATGAAGATATTAATAATATAGTATCATTATTTTTCTTATCTGTATTTTTCAAATATGCAATATCTTCAAGTTTTTTAAATTTAACTTCACCCTCAATCAAAGGTTTATTTTTCTTTTCAAGCATATTTTCTGGGTTTGGTCGTTTTTTAAGATAAGAAGATTCTTTTATAAAATTAGCTGAAGAAAAATTAATTTTCTCAATATTTAATGACGGGTCAATTTGATTATTTTCAATTAATTTTTCATTCCTATTATTAAATGCTTGAGCTTCCCTTCCTATTAAACCACTAGTCACATCTTTAACTACATTAGCATCTACTTTTTTATTAAAATCTTCTAAATGGTCTTCCTCATATAAACTTAAGAGTTCATCAGATTCTTCAACAGTCACTAAAGTAGTTATATTTTGAAAAATAGTATTTAACTTTAAAGAAATTTCATTATCTGATTGTTTAAAAATCTTGATTAATTCCTCTGCAAGTTCTTCAGAAATATTTTCAAAATCAGCTTTATGAAATAAAGCATCAGATTCATCAATTAATATAAAATCCTCAGAATTCTTATTTGAATCTAACATAATCAATATTATATTTGAAGAACCTTTATAAATTGGAAGTGAATAAACTGATTTTAAATTGTTAATATTTTTTATATTAGAAAATAATTGAATATTTGAATGAAAAAAAGATGATGAAATAGCTATGGCTAATTTTGAATTAAAATTTGAAATTAAATTAATAAATTCTTTCTTTTCTTCATAAAATGAAAGATTTTTAATCTGATAATCATTACCAATTAATTTTTTTAAAAATTCATCTATATTCATCATATTATCTCCTTCATTTATTATTTTCACTAAATTTCATGCGAGTATTCTCTAATTTTTCCAAATCCTTTGGATTATACATAATTTGATCTATGTTTTTTGTTAAAATAATTTTTATAGCCTGTCTAAACTTATTCCAATTATTCTTTTTATCTGTTGCATATTGAAAATCATTAGTTTTTTTAAGGTCTGATTTACGTAATTCATATTTAATTTCATTTCTTAACTCAGCAGTGATAAATGATTCTATAATTGATTTAATATAAATTGCAAAAGTATTACCTATAGTTTTTGCAATATTTAAATGTTTTTTTGAATATTCCTGTGCAAATTCATTTAAAAGATCTAAATAAGACCCATAATCTTGATAAGCAAAATTTTCAAAACGAGCTTCGACAGTATGAGCACAGTATTCATCAACTACCTTATTAAAAATATCTTTATGTAATATATGATAAACTAATGCTTCTAATGCATCCGTCTTATCAGTGTTTAATATTTCAGATATAATCTGCTCTAAAATCTCAGATAAGAGAAAATGTGAAAGTTCATGTATAATTGTTATTATTTCATAAGGGTCACTGTCTATATCCTGTACATATATTGTATTATATCCATAATACCCATAATAACTAGTATTAACCTGTTTATACTCAGTTTTTACAAATGTTTTAGCATATAATAGTATTTTCTCTGAAATATAAAGTTTGTCCATATAAATATTATACTTTGTAATAAATTCTTCCATAATCATTTTAGAAGTATTTGTTATATTTTGAATTATAGTATCAAATTGAAGCTGTGTAAAATTGAATTCCTTTAATAAATTTATATTTTCATCACTTAATAAGTCATTAAATTCTGCAAAATTATTTTGATGTTTTTTAAAGTTGTATCTTTTATTAGGATTGTACTTTAATTGTCGTATTTCATCAATATGCGGTCGGGGCTTAGAGAAAACTTCTAATGGTTCGTCCCATTCACATTTTATACAATAATTATAATCTTCAGGATATTCTGCCCCACATGCTTTACATCTTTTAACTAAATCTTTTATATATGATAACTTAATTGGAGCATCATGGATACCGCAGAAATTATCATTTTTAAGATATTTCTTTCCACATTTAGGACATATTTTAACTAAATCTCTCTCATCAATTAGTTTAACTAAATTCAAATGTTTAGAGCAAAAATTATTCTCTGGAGAGTATTTTTTTCCACAAACTGGACAAACTTTATGATAATTAGATAAAATATTATCACAATCCTATATTAGATTCAAGCTTTTTTTTGAAATAAATTAAAATAGAATTTTTTAATTCTTTAATTGAGTAATTTACTTTAATATTTTTAAATAGAACCAAGATATAATTAAATTTCTAAAGGATATGTTATCTTATAAATGCAAGTATTATAGCAATAATAATAAATATCAATCCAATTCCACTCATTACTCCAAATGTAAATAATAAAAAAGTAGCAATTAAAAGGATTATAGCACCAATTTTTGCATAGTATCTTATTACAATAACTCCTATAATTTCACTAATCATTACAATTAAAATATATTGTAAAAGATTTGCATATTGGAATCCATAATTATCCATTATTTGAGGAATTGAAAGGGCTATGAAAACAATCCCAATAAGTGCTAGAATAAATTCTATATTGTGATGAGGATTAGGAGAAAAAAACCTTTTTATTCTAGTAAAAATATTATCTATTCCATTACTAACATCCTCAGAATTAGGTATATAGTTTAATTTATTTCCACATTTACTGCAACGTTTATCAGTAACAGAAACTTCATTTCCACATTGTTCACAATAAGGCATTTATTCCATCTCAATTTTAAAAAAATTTTCTTAAAGAATTATTATATATATTATTGAAACTTAGTATTATAATGTTTGTTTAATATTTATAAGATATCAAGTAATTATAATAATTTGTATTTTTCATGATTAATTAAATCTTTTTAATTAGATTGTTAAATTTAACAAAAATCTTCAATAGAAAAAGAAGTATTTAATTTTGAATTTATCTTTTTTAATCTGTTAGCAAACCAAGTATCGCTCGTTTTACATTTATCAAATGGAGGAGATTTATAATATAATTTAATAATATTTAATTCTCTTTCATAATCTTCTAATTTTTCTAAAGAAAAACAGATTCTTTTATAAAAATCATAAAACTGATATTTTTCATTATGAATTATTTTAGTAAAGAATTCAATTGCATCTTCATATTTACCTTCTTTTTCTAAATTACGACCTATTTCATTTAATTCATATTTTTTCTGAAGTTTTTCATATTCTTGCTCCGAAACAAGTTTTAAATTGTCTCTACTCCCTATTAATCTATCTGCAACAGGAACTGGAGTATGAAGTTTTGATTTATTTATAGCACCGTGATTTTGATAATATTCAAAACATTGAAAAATTTCTATTTCATTAAATGAAATTTTATCTCTTATTATCTTTAATTTTGAGTAAATCCAAATTAATTGATAAGAGGGTAAAAAAATATCTGATTTAAGCATCATTTTTATAGAATCTAACATCCCTTTAAAATCGTCCATTAATTCATAAACAATACATAACTGCCTATATGGATAGTAATCATTAATAAAATAAGAATTTTCTATTAATAAATTCAAATAATCAATTAGAGTTGAATAATCTTTTTCAGATTTTAAAATCAAAGCTTTCTGTTTTAATAAGATTTTATTATTTACATTTTCATTAAAACTTAAAGAAGGATCATATTCATATAAATTGTCTTTACATATTTCCTCATTGGTATTTTCATTATTCAACGTAATAACATTTGCCTCTATAATTTTAGGATTTGATTTATTATTAGATAAATCCTTAGGTTTTTCTTCCTCCGGATAATTTAAATCTTTTTTGATTATTGTAGGTTTAATATTAATAGCATCCTTAAAATAATCAGGTATTAAATAATGTCTTGCATTATCTACTTTAAGATAATAGTCTAATCTACTATCAATAAAATAAGTTTTACAGTAATCATCTTCTGATCTCATTCCTCTACCATATGTTTGGACTAATGTAATAGCTGTTTTATATTGAAACCAAAAAGGATCATCTTTTCTTCTGAACTCTGTTTGTTTATCCTTGATACTAGGATAAGGAATTTTATATATAATCTGAAATCGACATAGGTCGCCAGGTAAATCAACTCCCTGATTCATGGAAGGACTAATAAGAACTAATGGTTTTTTAGATTTTTTAAACTTATTTAAAATTTTTTCTCTGTTACGATTATTATGGTCAATTAATCTTTTATCATCCAATTCCTTTTTTAAAAATTCTTTACATCGGTAACTGACTGTGTGAATTATACCTTTATCATTTTTATGCTTTTCTAAAATCTCTTTTATAATTGGAATAGATTTTTTTGAGCTTTTAGGTAGATACTTGTAAGCCATATTTAATCCTGAATATGTTTTTATAGGATTCCTTCCAATATCAAATGGTGATTTTCTTCTAATAGCATAAATTTCATCTTCCTCAATACCTAACCATTTAGCAAATTTAGAGTAATTTAAAATTGTACCACTCAAAAATATACATTTATCCCCATACCTCAAAATGCTGTCTTTAGCATATTTATCTACCTTAATAGGTTTGAAAGATAATGTTTGAGAACGTTTATCATAATCAACTATCCAATTATGTGGATCTACTTTAATATATTTAATAAACTTACTAAAGTCCTTAATTTTCTGTTTTAAATTTTCAATTTTTTTACTTAAAGTGAAAACCTTACGATTATCTAAAGCTTCTTTAGACTCTTTTAACTGTTTTTGATATGATTTTTTAATTTTATCAACAAAAAATATCCATGATTTATAACCATTAATCTCTAAATCTAGAATTACATCTTTAGATAAATTAATACCGACTTCTTCTTTTAAATCTTTCCTTGTAAACTCTAAACTGATTAAGTCCATTAATTTACTTTCTAAATTATGAGCTTCATCAAAAATCATTAATTCTCTTTTTTGAAAACCGCCGGGGTTGTGTAATTCTAAAAACATATAATCATAATTACTTATAACAACCTTAGAATTTAAGCCGACAGCTTTTTGATAATGATATGGACAAGACTGTTCTTTGCCTTTATCATTATAATCAAACATTGTTACTCTATTATCACAGGAATAGGCTTCTAAAATACATTTACCATAATCACAGGTTTCATCTATTTTCTCATTAGCATATGTTAAACATTTAAAATTTTTCCTACCTTTAACAAGAGCAAAATTATAATCTTTAAAATCATCAAGATATTGATTCTGTAGTTGTTTAGTAATGGTTAAAATATATGCATCCTCATAAATCCTTGCGAGAGTTGCAGCTATAGCTGATTTACCAGTACCGGTTCCTGCTTCAAGAACGATATAATTATATCCCTTATTTATAGCATCAAAAATTTCAGATATTGTTTCTAATTGATGTGGACGAGGTTTATTAAATGGAAAATTATCAACGACTTCTTGAAAAATTTTTGTATAATTAGAATACTTCCATTCATTAGCTTTTTTAGAATTTTTATAAAACATATTAAAAACTCCACCACATTAAAATGTCTCCAAAATTATATTTTTTAAATAATTTCTTTCTTTATTTTTAAAATAAAGGATTTTATGGAGATTTTAGAAAAAAGTTTTTGACCTTTGGCAGACACTATTAAAAAAAAAAAGTTAAAAAATTAAAAATCATTATATTACATGAATATTTACTGCATTTAATTTAAATTCATCTTTAGATTTATCATAACCCTCTTCAAGATAAAATAAAACATTTACGCCCTCTTTAAAATCATCTTCATCTCCTTTAAATTGGAATTTATTAAAGAAATAAGACTCACCATCATCAGTTCTAATAAAACCAGATTTTCCATGTGGAAGAATCTTAGAGATATAACCTGAACATTCCTCCTGATTTTTATATTTTAATTCAATCCAAAAACCAGCAAGTTCTTTTTCAATTTTCCAATATTCAGTATTATCAGGATCAAAATTGGAATCTGTAATTTTATCCTCTAAACTTTCATCAATTGACCATTCATTATGTAATCTAATAGAATAAACTAGATAAGCATGTTTTAAGGCAATATCAGGATATTCATCCTGAAGTAAATCTTCAAGTAAAGAATATAATTTAACTTTTTTATCAATATCACCATGACTTAAAGCTGCAGACACTGCATATTCAAGAGATTTTGCATAATCCTCTTCAAAAAAGTAATTTTCAGCAATTTCACTTTGAATAAACCAATCCTGTTTATATTTATATACCTCATTAAGATATTCAATAGCTTCGGTGTATTCTCCAATTTCCCTTAATGATTTTGCTATTCTCCATTTAAACCAGATATCACTATTATTTGTAAAGTTATCTAATTTTTCTAGTGCCTCTTTAGAAATAGTTAAACATTCATCATAGTCTTCTTCTTCAAGATAAGATTTGGAAAGTAAAGAATAATATTTTTCTCTAGAAGATTGGTTATTAATTACTCTTCCATCATCTCTAGTGAATGATGAAGTTTTTGAAGATAAAAAATCAGGATTTAATCTATCTGACCAAACAATAATGTCTTCATAATCATTATTTTTTGATAAATAATCTAGAAGTTTCATCATAGATAAAGTATATGCACATACCCCATCCTTTTTAGAAAGGTTTTCCTGAGGTAATAATTGGGTGACTAAATCTACCGCTTCAATTAATTCTGTTTCATTTTCTGGATTTTTAATGTAAGTCTGATAAAGAGCCCAGCAATAAAATCTTTTATCCCAAATGTCAAATGCATCTTGATTATCTTCATAAATAGATTCATATAAATCTTTAGATTCTTCATATTTTTTGCTTTGATAAAGCTTTTTTGCCTGAATTAAAGTCTTTTTAATATCTTCACTCAAATAATCCACCCCATTTCTATTATATGTATATAAATTTCTATTTAAATTATTTATACTTTAATATTTAATTTAGATAATTTAACTCTTTTATTTTTTATGAAAAAAATCAAATCTAATTTGATTAATCAATTAAAAATACATATTTGTATTAGTTAATTAGGAATTGTTAAATATATTCTAAATAAATTTATTAAAATTTAATTATTCATTATATCTGATTAAATAAACTTCAATTGGAAATTTTTTCCTTAAATTAATTTTTGCTGAACAGATTTAGATTTTTTTTGATTTATAGAATTCTTTAATTTATCTAAAACATCATCCACATTATCAATTTTCAATGCATTTTTATTATCACTTAAAATTAATTGATTTCCCTCATAAAACCCTTCTGGATATTCATTAGGAAGAAATGAGTAAATTTGTTTTCCATATTCTTGAGCAAAATCTACAGTGTGTAGTGTTCCACTATTAACTCCACATTCAACAACAAAAATATCCTGTGACAATGCTGCTACCATTCGATCCCTTTCAATATAATGTCCTTTCTGAAATTTAACCCCTGGTTCATATTCAGAAATCAGACAACCTCCTGTTTTAATAATTTCTTCAGCTAGTTTTTTATTTGAAGCAGGTGTAATTTTAGTAATATCACTTGGAAGAACTGCAATTGTAATTTTATTTTCATCTACTGTGGTTTGATGTGCAATTTTATCACATCCCAAAGCTAAACCGCTTAAAATAACTCTATTTGTAACATTAACAATATTTTTTACTAATAATTCCTCAAATTCTACACTAACCTTATAAGGTTTTCTTGTTCCTATAACACCAATATTTGGCTTTGTTAATGAATCAAGATTACCTTTAACATATAAAATGAGAGGCTTTTTATTACCCATAATGTTTAATTGTTTAGGATAATTTTCATCAAAAACGGTGATAACATCAATATCAGAATTAAAAAGATCATCATATAAATTTTCAGCATAATTCATAGATATTTCCGTCTCTTCCTTTGAAAGTTTACTTTCCAATTCTACTTCAGAAACTAAATCATAAAAATCATCCGATTCTTTAAGTATTTCCCAATATTTATCATATATAGTGGCTTTTCCAACATCTTTTAAATTTTTTAAAAATAATATTTCTTTAAGTTTAATCATAATTATCACCATAATGTTTTAAATAGAGCAAATTTAATAATATGATTTTTACTAGCACCATTTTTTATTAAAATATCTTCACAAGCATCCATTACTGTTCCTCTAGTACATATATCATCTAAAATTATAAATACAACATCATCCCTTTCAAAAATATTATCATATACACATTCGATTGAATTCATATGTTCTATATAGCTTGGACGTTTTTTCGTTATATGAGAAGTAGCTACATCTTTAGTTCGAATTAGTAAATTACTACAATTAACAATCTCTTTATCACAAGCGAATCTTGTTTTTATTTTACCTTCATTATACCATTGTGAAAAGCATTTTATACTTTCTCTCATAGTAGCAAATTTATCCCTTTCTTTTGTAGATGAAGGAACAGAAATTAAAGCTATTTTATTTATTTGATTACTGATAAATTTATAAGATATTTCAGATATAGCCTCCATTAATCTTTTATTAAAATAATTAAAGGAACCTAAACATCTTTCAGATTTTTCTGTTCCGTAATATTTATAATATAATATTTTTTCACTTAAACTTTTACTCTCACTATATTTATGATTAGAATCTATATTTTTATATTTATTATCTTTTACATAATCAAATAGATAATAAACTCCAAATTGTTTTTTAATATTACTGGTAACATATCCATATCCTTTATCCATATCTACAATTGAATCAAGAATATACCTTGGAATAAATTTATTATTAAGAATATCATTCTTAATACTCAGTATAATAGGCTCATCAATAATATATGAAACACAATTATCATCTGACTTTCTATTAATTCGTTGTAACATTTGTACAATGTAAAAAGCTTTTTTGTAGGAATACCAATTATTTTCTTTATTTTTAATTTTAGCTCTTTTATTCCATGGAAGTAATTTTTCTTTCATAATTATTTGAAAATTACAGTTATATTTTTTAAAATCCATCTCCTCGTCTATTGAATCAGAAACAAAAACAAAATTATCAATTTCTTTAAAATCAATATTATTTAATTTATTTTTTGGGTAATTTTTAATTGATATTATACGCCTGTCATTAATTTCATGATTAATTAAATTTTTATAACGCCTAGTGCAATCAATTATTCCTTTATCATTTTTATGTTTCTTCAATATATCTTCAATAATGAGTATTAAAAACTTTTTATTATCATAATAATTTTTCAAATAAAGATTATTTCTTAAAAAAATTTGTTGTTTATTCGAATCCCCCTTAAGAAGTTTTTTAATAAATTTTACTTTAAAATTATTTAAACCTAATTCTTGAGTAAATATTTCAGAATCTAATATTACGGGACTTATAAAAATACATATTTCTGCTTTATTTAACAAAAACTTCTTTAAAAGATTACCTATATTTAATGGTTGGAATTTTAAGCTTTTATACTTATAATTATCATAAGAACAAATCCAATTATCAGGATTTTCTTTAATAGAATCAATAACAATATCTATTTTATCATCATCTAATTGTAAGAACTTAAAAAAATCTAACCAATCCTTATAATTTTTTTCCTCTAACTCTTTAACATTAAAATCCAGTGCATTAATTTTTTCTTTAAATTTTTCTATATCAATAGTATAAGTGAAAAAATTTGCAATATTTTCATCAATACTATAAGCATCATCAAAAATTAATAAGTTAATATTTTCGAAATCTTTAAACTTAAATATATTTTGATGAGTTGAAAAATGGATTTGTTCTTGATATTTTAAATCATAGCTTTTTATATATTTATTTTTAAGAAACTCATTTTCAGACAAAATAAATGAATTTTTGTATTTATTAGCTAAATTAATAGCAATAGAAGATATTTCAACATTTGTTTCTAAAATAATATATTTATATCCATCTGTAATAGCTTGAATAATTCTATTCAATAGTTTATTTTGGTCTTCATTTAATGTAAGAGAATGAAAATTTTCTTTCATATCATTTTGAGATTGCCTTTTGGAGTCATTTGAATCTGTTTTTATATATTTATTCTTTTTAGAAAAATTAAAATTACTTTGATCGCAACAATATCCACAGATACACATAGATTTAGGCAAACCACATTTAGGACAGAACATATTACCCCCCCATGAATTAAAAAGTCTATTTAACAAAATTAAAAATAAAATTATTATTTAAACTTTTTATTTAAAAATATTATTAAAGTTATAATTGAAAAATTATATACATATATGTTTCACTAATTCTAGTATATAATTTTTTAAAATTTTAAAATTAATATTATGCTAAAAAATCAATTAAATAATAAAAAAAGGTAAATAAAATTTAAAGCATCTAATAGGTTATGAATATGAGATACAAAATCTTAAAGTTTGAAGTATTTAAATTTAAATATTATATTAAACAAAATAATAACCATGAAATTTAATGTGGATTTTGTAACAAACCCTAAAGAGGCTTTTTGGCAATTTAGTAGACCTTTACTTTTACTTTCTATTTTTGAAGCATGTTATTCATTTATAGATGTTTTTTGGGTATCTCAAATGGATTCAAAATCATTTTTTGCAATAGGAGTTGCAATTCCATTATTTACCTTGATTTATGGTATTGGAAAAGCATTGGGAGTTGGAACTAATTCTATAATAGCAAGACAAAGTGGTCAAAAGGATATATTAGGAGCCGAAAATTCTATTTTACATGGTATTATAGCATGTATTATAATGGGAATCATCATTGCATTATCTTCATTCTTTATAAAAGACCTTTTGATAATGATAAAAGCAGACTCATGTTTAGACTTATCAATGGCATATTTAACACCATTATTTTTATTTTCCTTTGTTTTTCTTTTTGCTAATTTATTTGTAAGTACATTACAAGGAGAAGGAAACTCCAGAATACCTACTGCTATGCTTATTTTAACAAATATATTAAATTTAATTTTAGATCCTATTTTTATCTTTGTTTTACATATGGGAGTAATTGGTGTTTCAATTGCTACAATAATATCCAATGCAGTAACTGCACTTTTCCTATTATACTGGTATTTAAGTGGAAGATCAGTTATTGAAATAAATTTCAAATACTTTAAAATAGGAATAGTATATGAAATATTTATTGTTGCTGTTCCAAGTTTTTTAACAGATAGTTTATGGTGTATTACTAGTTTGTACTTTAATAAAATTTTAATAGAGCAACTTGGTCAAATCGGAGTATTACTTTATGGAACATCATCCAGAATAGAATCATTAATTGCAGCTCCTCAAAAAGCATTTAGTAGAGCATTAATAAGTGTTAGTGGCCATTTATTTGGTGCAAAAAAATTAGATGAATTAATAGATTTATATTTTTATGTACTTAAAATCTCCATTATAATTGCAATTATTACAACTATAATATTCTTCTTTATTAGAGATTATGGATTTGCTTTGTTTTCAGTAACTGGTGCTCCTGAATCTGTATTTTATATTGCACTAGCAGGTCTGGTAATTGTTCCAGTTGATGAAGTTATAATATTATCAAAAAAAATTATAGATGGAACAGGAAAAAGTTATTACGACTTAATATTAGCCATTTTTATGGTATTATTTGAGATTATTGCTGCAACATTATTAGCTCCATATTTCAAACATGGTGTATGTGTTTTACTAGGAATATTATTAGCAGAAGTTGTGTTTGCTCTAATTTACTTTAGCTTAATACTTCATATTTTCGGCTCAAAAAAATTGGAAAAACTCAAAAGATTCCATCATTATCACGGTTTCAAATAAACAAAAGTTTATTGAAAAAAATATATTGTAAAGTAAGCTAGCAAAGATGGTAGGTCACCTAATAAAATAAGTAAATCATACATTAGTTTTTGAGAAAATTAGAATAATTAAATTAAATCTTCAAGATATGCTCTTAGTTCTGGATTAGCGTTCATAAATTAACAACTCTTCATCTTGGATTCTACTTAAAAATTCTCTATCAGAACATCCAGTTGTAATTAAATCAACATGACATCCAAATTCCTCTTCTAATCTACGAATAATAGCACAATATTGTATCATTCCAATTAATCCATCAGTGTCCATTATAAAATCTAAATCACTATCATCATTAGCTTCTCCACAAGCATATGAACCAAATATACTTAATTTAGCAATACCATACTCACTAACAATTGGAATAGCAATATTTTTAATCTCTTCAATAGTGTAAATCATAATGAATCACCTTCAAGGAATAATAAATATAAAAATTATATTTATTAAATATTTTGAAAGTACACACTTGTGAAAAAACACAAATAAAATTTGAATAAATACTATTCGTGGCCTGTTAAGAGTACTCCTTTCAAAAGTGAGTAGGTAATAACTAATTTTTCCGAAGAATGCCGAGAAAAATAAGATTAACAATAATTATTATTTGTCATTTTATCAAATGTAAAATAAAAAGTTTATATTTATATTACATTTTAAAGGTCAATTAAAAAAAAATGTAAGAAATTACTGTAATTGTTTATAATATTGATTATCAACATCAGAAGTTAATCTCATTTGACCATAAGTATGCTGGTCTACAACAATATGATTCAAAACAATCTCACGATGTCGTCCTTCATATTCCTCACCGAAATCTGAAGCAAGAACATTTGCATCTTTATCATTAAATGTGCCATTCAATGTAACATTATCACCAACATTAAATTCTTCATATGGTTGGTCACTAGATGACAAATAACAAATAGTTCCATTAATCTCAATTAAATAATCAATAGATTTTCCACCAACATCTTTAGCAACGATAGTACCAGTCATTTCATGCATATCTTCTACATTCCATATAGCAGATGAAACTCCAATGCTTAAAACTAGAATAACCAGTCAAATACATATTAAAATAAATTTTTTAAAATCCATAATATGCCTCTACAGATAAATATGTAATTTCATACTTAATTACTTATTGATTATTGCTAACTATATATTGAACAAGAAGACTATATAGAGACAAATATAGAAAAAGCAATTGAAATTTATAAACCATTAAATAGTGCTAATTAAACTAATATTGGCAAAAATTATAAAAAATATACAATAAAAAACATTGAAACTAAAAAAAAGAAATTATTGACTTGAAAAGTAAATATGCGCTAAAAAAATCAAAATAACCTATAATCATTTCTACGTGGTATTATATCTATTATCTCAATCACATTTTGTTTTTCTGAAATAAAATAGACAATTCGGTAATTTCCAACTCTAGCTCGACGACACTTTGGACATTTCTCACTTTTCAACTCCAAAAAAGCAGAACTATGAAGATTTCTAATAATCTCTATATACTTTTTATCGATACGTAAAATCAATTGTTTATCGTTTTTATGCTTTCTTTTGAACTTAATTGCTTTTTCATGTTCTAAAATTTTATAACTCATTTCTCAATCTCTTTTTCTAATTTTGAAACTCTTTCTTCGAGTTCAGACAAGCTTATTTCATGTACATTTTCAAAAATACCATTATCAACC
The DNA here is from genome assembly GCA_900314605.1 of uncultured Methanobrevibacter sp. Lineage (GTDB taxonomy): Archaea > Methanobacteriota > Methanobacteria > Methanobacteriales > Methanobacteriaceae > Methanarmilla. The sequence continues at coordinate 29,427 of OMVX01000002.1, forward strand.
TGTTCAATCTCATTATTATAAAATTCTGCTTGTTCATCACTAAATTCCTCATAATTATCAATTAATCGTTTAATTACATCATTATAACTATCATTTTTTCTTGCCAATCCTGACAACAAATCATGCACTTCTTTAGATACTCTAATTGTTTTATTTAACATTTTTTTCAAATCCTTAATTCAATATCATTACTATGTATACTCAGTATACAATATATACTTTTCTAATAACCTTATACCATTATCAACTAAATTTTTTAATACTGTATAACTTGATTTTATGGAATATTAGTATCTTTAACTATTACTTAGGGAAATTTAGCACCATCACATAAGGATATAATTATATTAGGACGATACTTAAAGTAAGATTATTTATTTATAATCTTCTCAACATCTTCTCTGTGTTCAAATAATACACAACCACCCTCATGATCTTCTATGAGAATATCTCCCTCTCTAAGAGATTTAAATAAATTAGAATTTAAAGCTTCAAGAAGTGATGTGTCTTTAACATTTATATCACTATATGGTGATGCAGGACATGGTTCTGCTTCTCCATGAGAATTAATATGGAAAAATCCTCTCCCTGCTGCAAGACAGCCTCCAGAAGTTTTTTCATCTCCTGGAAATGATAAAAATAACATATCCTCATGTTTTTTACGTAAAATATCTAATTTATCTGACAATATTTCTCTTTCAATATCTCCAGGTGCTAAATCTAATCTTTCTCCACTGACAGGTACATATTCAATGAAAAATATTACTTTACATCCATAATCCTTTAACTGTTTAATAAATTCATCACTTAAAAGTTCTGATAAGTTTTTGCTAGTAAAAGTAAGTGATGCTCCAAATATTATATGATTCTTTTTCATCAAATCCATTGACTGTAAAATATTATTATAAACACCTTCTCCCCTTCTAGAATCAGTAATCTCCTTGTTACCTTCAATTGATAATATTGGAACAAGATTTCTATTTTTATCAAAAAGTTTTAAATAATCATCATTCATCATAGTTCCATTTGTAAATATGGGAAATAAAATTTCATCATACTTACTTGCTCTTAATATAACATCTTCCCTAAGCATAGGTTCTCCACCAGCAAGAACTATGAAACTTATTCCTATATCTTTAGCCTGTCTAAATATATCTTCCCATTCATCTGAACTTAACTGGTTAACAGGAACATCATCATCACATCCATGATTTGCTCTTGAATAACATCCTCTACAATGTAAGTTACATGAAGAGGTAATACTTGATATTAAAAATATTGGAATATTTTGACCATTACGATTATACTCTTCTCTAATCTTTTTTGCTTTTTTAATATGTTTTGCAAATTTTGCTAAAAACAAAGTTTCATTAGGGTTTTTAAGTGATGCTTTAATAGCATCTTTTACAATATGCTCAGCACCATTTGATAGGTATTCCTGTAAATTGAATTCATTTACCATAAAATTTCCCTCATATTTATAAATATACATAATAATTAGTTTAGCTTAACAGAATCAAGTAGAAACTTAACATGTTCTTCAGTCTCTTTAAAGAAATCATCTAATGAATCTTGAGGAATATCATCATATTTTGCACATATCTCTAAAAGGAGATAAATTGGATAACTATAATATTCTTTTGCAAGTAGTTTAGGATTACAATCTTTCTGGATGATTTCTTTTTCTTGTAAAATAGTGAAAAATTCTTCCCAAAATAATAATGGTTTTAAAAGTATTTCATTCTGGAAAAACACTCTTATTTTTTCATTATAATGCATTTGAATAAAAATTAATTTCCATATTTTAAGATTTCTTTCATTTGAAAACATTTCTTTTATAGCTTCAGAACCTATATGATAAAACATTTCAGGGTTTTGAGTTAATATGTCATTATCAGTTGCAAGGACTAATTCTTTACTGTTAAGTAATTCATCATATTCAAATAAGTCTGTAAAATATTCAAATATACTGATGAGTATTGCTTCTTTAGAGGGATAATGACTATAAATAGAACTTTTTTTTATGCCTACTTCCTCTGCAATTTCTCTTAGGGAAACAGAATCATAACCTTTTTTTGAAAATAAATCTAAAGCTACATCAAAAATTTTTTCTTTAGTATTCATATTAACCTACCTATCGTTAGGTAGTTATAATTATAGAATTAATATTATATAAAGATTAGTACTTTAAAAAAATAGCATTTTGAATAATAAAAAAAGATTAAAAAACATTAAAAAAAAAGAGTTATGAAAAAAATAGAATAATTAAATAGGATAATTAAAAATTAAACTCCATTAATATCTTTAAAGTATATTTTATCATCACATATAGTGTCAACTAAATCCATATCATGACTTACAAGTAGAAATCCCATTTTACGTTTTTTAACAACTTTTAAAACAGAATCTAAAATCTGTACCTGAGTAATAGCATCAAGCATAGTAGTCATTTCATCTGCAATTAAGAATTTTGTATTAGGATTTAATGATCTAAGAACAGAAAACCTTTGAAGTTCTCCTCCAGATAATTCCTGTGGAAATCTGTTTAACCATGATTTTTGTATACCAAATTCTTCTAAATCCTCATCAGTAACATCCCATGATTCTTTTAAAACCTGACTCATTCTCCATTTAGGATTCATGACTTTTTCAGGATGCTGATAGATTAGCTGAATAGGTTTAAAACCTTTTTTTGGAAGAGGATTTCCATCAAAACTTACACTACCCTCATAATTTGTAATGTAGCTAGAGAGAATTTTACATAAAGTAGATTTTCCACTACCACTATCTCCAATTAAACCCATAATTTTATTATTATCCAACTCAATGTTAACATCTTTCAGTAAATATTCTTTAGCAGAAGGATATTTAAAAGATACATCTGTTGCTTTAAGTTCCATATTATGCCTCCTCCTCATATTTAAAACATCGAACTTTCTTATTACCTAAATCTATTAATTCTGGTCTTTCATCTTTACATCTATCAAATTTCATTTCACATCTATCATAATAGGGACATCCCTGCTGGATTTCTCCATGTAATGGTTGATGTCCTTTAATAAGTTCAAATCCATTTTTAGGAAGTGCCTTGTATAAAGCTTTTGTATATGGGTGAAGTAGGTTTTCACCATCACCTGAAAAGTCTTTGTTTTCTGCAATTTCAATTACATATCCTGAATAAAATATTCCTATTCTGTCTGCTACTTCAAGTGCAGCATGAATATCATGTGTAATTAAAAGTACACCTATTCCATCTTTTTTCATTTGTTTAAAGTGATTAAGTGTTTCTTGAACTGTCTTCTCATCAAGTCCAGGAGTTGGTTCATCAGCTACAACTAATTTAGGCTCAGATAATAAAGCTGTTGATACAAGAACTCTTCGAGCCATTCCACCTGATAATTGATATGGATACATTTCATCTACTTCAGGGCCTAAGTTGTATTGTTGGAAAATTTCCCTTTGTTTTAATTTTTTTTCTTTTTTCTCTTCATCAGTTTCTGTGTGACCAATTGCCTGGTCAGATATTTTCATCAAGGGGTCTAAAAAGTTTACAGACTGAGGTACAAGAACAATATCTTTACCTCTTAATTCTTCCTTATCTGCTTGTGATAATTCTTTTCCTTTATATTTTATTTTTCCCATTTGATTTGCATTTTCTGGTAAAATCCCAAAAATAGCATGTGCTAGTAGACTTTTTCCAGAACCACTTGAACCTAAGACTGCTAAAATTTCTCCTTCTGATATATCTAATGTTAAATCACTGATAACTTGTAAATCTCTTTGATTTAATCCTTTTGTATATTGCATAAATGAAATGGAAACATTTTCCACATCTAATACTTTTTCCATAAAATCCCCTTTATGATTTTTTAGAATAATTTTTCATTTAATTATTTATTGATTAATCAATAATAAACTTTTTTAAAAAAGTATTACTAATTTGATGAAAATACTGTAATTTGTAATAATTTTACTATTTTTTATCGAAAATTTCCTTAATCGCCAAAAAAAATCTAATAATTATAAAAATAATTAATAAAAAATAAAATTCAAAAAAGAAAAAAATGTTATGATAAAACAAATGAAAATCTTCATTAAAGAAGAAATAAAATTTTAATTTAAGGAAAACTGAAATTTTAATCAAAAAAAGACTATACTTAATAATAAAAATAAATAAAAACTATTTAGAAAAATTAGACTTTTTTAATATAGTTTTGTGTATGAGGACATGCAAAAATACATTTACCACATACAGTATCAGTTTTACCTAAATTTTCTTTAGAAACTTTAAGAGCATATCTTTCACATTTCTTATCATCATAAAACTGATTTCTTTTAAGTTTATAATTCCATTGTTTTCCACTTATTGCACCACCGGGACATGCATCTCGACATTTTAAACAACTTCCACATTTTGATTTTAATATAGGTTTACCTATCTCTAAAGGAGCATCAGTTAAAACCGAGGATAACCTTAAAGCAGAACCATAATCTTTAGTTGTAAATAATGCAGATTTTCCAATCCATCCAAGACCTGCACGTGTAGCAATTGTTTTATGAGGAAGTTCAAACGAATTAAACTCTCCAAAATCAGTGCCTAATCTTAATTTAGTCTGAGCATATGCATTGTAACCTTCTTTTATTAAAAATTCCTCACACAACATCCCCAATTTATCTAATCTATTATTTATACTACAGAGTTCTTGAAAGTAATTAGGTGTAGGAGCATTTTCCATATTTCTTATAATTTCTTTTGAATAAGTAATAAAAAAAACAATACCCCTATTTAATTCTGAATTAGGGCTAAGATTTGTAATATCTGAAAATCCTACTTCTGTTGCACCATTTTTTAAGAGGTAATTTCTAATTTCAATAGAAAGAGTCATAAAATGAATATTATAATTATGATATTTATATTTAATTCAGTAATACTTTTAATTTAATAATAATACACCTTTATTAAAATAAAATAATAAGCATTTAAGAAATTTGATTAAAAATATAAATCATTAGTGAAGATTATCTAATTTTTGAATTAAATATTTGAAAATCTTATAAAATTAAGCAAAATAGCTAAAAGTAATAACTATATTTTTATATAAATATTGATAGATTAAAATTAGTATTAAAATAGATTAAATTAGTATTACTAATTGTGTATTTTTTAAATAAAAAGTATTACTTTATTTTAGACTTTTTTAAAAATTTTCTTATTTTAGTATTATTGATTAATTGGTGAATATAATGAACAAAAAAATTATAATCATTGGGATTATAGTTTTAGCATTTGTATTGGTTGGGTCATTAGTAGTATTTGGAAATTCAAGAGATACAGACCCTACACATTTAACAATAGCTGCACACAGTAACATCAAAGAACCAGAATCCGGATTCAATCCATTAACTGGTTGGGGATGTGGACATCAAAACTATAATCCATTAGTACAAAGTTGTTTATTTAAAACAGATGCAAATGGAGAGATTATTCCAGATCTCGCAACAGATTATTCAATTAGTAGTGATGGAAAAACTTGGACTGTTAATCTTAGAGATGATGTTAAATTTTCAGACAATTCTACATTCAATGCAGAAGATGTTGCATTTACATTTAATACTGCTAAAGAAACAGAATCTGATTTAGATTTAACAAATATTGAAAAAGCCACTGCAAAAAATTCTACATGTGTCGAATTTGATTTAGTTGAACCAAGATCAACATTCATATATGATTTAAGATATGTAGGTATTGTACCATCAGATTCATATAATAATACTACATATGGAGAACATCCAATAGGTACTGGACCATATATTTTAGACAATTGGGATAAAGGTCAACAGGCAATATTTAAAATAAATGAAAATTACTATGGTAAAAAACCATACTTTACTCAAATAAACTTAATATTTCCTCAAGAACCGACATGGATACAATTAGCTAGATCTGGACAGGTAGATGTTGTTCCTGTTCCAACCTCTACATTAAATCAAAATGTAGATGGATATAAATTCTACGAAATCTCTGCAGGTAGAGCAGAAGGTGTATCCTTACCATACCTTAAAGATACAGGAATTGTAACCGACGACGGTTATAAAGTAGGTAATAATGTTACCTCTGACGTTGCTATTAGAAAAGCATTAAATGTTGGTATTAACCGTGACAAAATGGTTAAAGAAGTATTTGCAGGTCACGGAAAAGCTGAATTTACAGGTGTAGATACTAGAGCATATGTTAACAATAATTCTAAAGTAAAAGATTGTAATATTAAAAAGGCAAAAGAAATCCTGAAAAAAGGAGGATGGGTAGATACAGATGGCGATGGAATTGTAGAAAAAAATGGTACCAAAGCATCATTTAATTTATACTACCCACCAGACTATCTTGACAGACAATCTTTATCACTGGTATTTTCAGAACAAGCAAAAGAAATTGGAATAGAAGTAACACTTGTAGGTGCTGACTGGGACACTATCTATGCAAATATGTACAGTTCAGCTGCTTTAATGCAACAAACTTCACCAGACCCTTATAAATCAATTTATCAACAGTATCACAGTAAGGAAATGGATGGATTTTATATGAATCCTAATTTATACAATAGTAGTGTAAGTGATAAATATATGGATGATGCTATGCATACAACTGATTTTGATAAAGCAAATTCATTATGGGCTTTATCTGCAGATACAAATGGTGAAGGTTGGGGTCCTGCAGCTGATGCTCCATGGGTATGGCTTGTAAACTACGACTACAATTATTATATAAAAGAGGGCATTAATATTGGCCATCAGCCAGATGGTTTAGGAAACGATATATTAATTAATATATGTGAGTGGAATAGAACTACCAACTCTACAAGTTAATTATAATCATTTGCCAAATTTAAAAAAATAGGATGGGCTTAAAAATGAATAAAAATCAAATATTAAAATTTTTTGGATACAAACTAATAAGATTTGTAATACTGATGATTGCTGTTGCAATATTTAGTTTTGTACTTTTAGACTTATCCCCAATTGATCCTGTAAGTGCTTATTTAAAAGGTGCTGCAGTATCTGAATCTCAAAGAGCAATACTAGAAAGTTATTTTGGTGTAAATGTTCCACTGACAACAAAAATATATCATTGGTTAGTTCAGTTAATACAGGGAAACCTTGGAACTTCATTAATATATCGTGCTCCAGTAACAGACATTATTCTTGAAAAATTCTGTGCATCTGCAGTTTTAATGGGACTATCATGGTTATTAAGTGGAGTATTTGGATTTTTAATAGGTATAGTTGCTGGTAAAAATAAAGGATCCTGGATTGACAAAGCAGTTAAAGTATATTGTTATGCAATTCAATCTGCACCTTCATTCTGGGTAGGAATGCTTATTTTAATGGTTTTCTCTATATATTTAGGATGGTTCCCAATTGGATTTGGTGTTCCTATAGGTGTTAAAAGTACTGATGTTACCTTTATAGATTGGGCTTCCAGATTGGTTCTTCCTACACTTACATTAAGTTTAGTAGGTCTCGCACCAATTGCGATGTATACTCGAAATGAATTAATCCAAGTATTATCCTCTGATTATGTTTTATTTGCAAAATCAAGAGGAGAAAAAGGATGGGATTTAATTCAAAATCATGGTATAAGAAATATTTTATTACCTGCTGTAACATTACAGTTCTTATCATTTAGTGAATTGTTTGGTGGTGCAGTACTGGTAGAACAGGTATTTTCATATCCTGGAATAGGGCAGACAGCTGTTGCTGCCGGACTACAAAACGATGTTCCACTATTTTTAGGAATCGTTGTAGTTAGTGCAATTTTTGTATTTGTAGGAAACTTACTTGCTGATTTATCCTATTATTTAATTGATCCTAGAATTAAGGAGAGTGAGTTCAGTGATTAAGAAGAATAAAGGTGATGATAAAAAACAATGGTTCTTATATCATGCTAATTTAAGAACAAAAACCATTGTTATTATACTAATTTCAGCAATAGTAATTGTTTCAATATTTATTGCTAGTACTTTTATCAAAGATTTACCTACACATTTTATAAATGCAAATCAGATGCCCTCATTTGAACATCCATTTGGTACTGATTGGATGGGACGGGACATGTTTCAGAGAACAATTGCAGGTCTTGGATTAAGTTTAATAGTAGGTTTCATTGCATCAGCAATAAGTACTCTTATCTCTATTATTCTTGGTTTACTTTCAAGTTTCAATAGATTTGCAGATGAAGCAGTTGCAGGAGTAATTGATTTATTCGGTTCTATTCCTCATATTATCTTAATTATTCTTATATCCATCATGTTTGGTGGAGGTGTACTTGGTGTTGTTATGGGTGTAGGTTTAACTCATTGGACTCCCCTTGCAAGAGTTTTAAGATCTGAGGTTAAAGAAATTAGAACAAAAGAATATATACATTTAGCAGAAAATCTTGGTAAAAGTAAAATATGGATTGCAACTAAACACATTTTACCACTCATTGTATCTCAGATTATTGTTGGTGTTATTTTAATGTTCCCACATGCTATTATGCATGAAGCAGCAATTACATTTTTAGGATTTGGTCTACCTCCTCACGAACCTGCTATTGGGGTTATTTTATCTGAGTCAATGAATTATTTAGCTTCAGGGTCATGGTGGTTAGCATTTTATCCAGGTATTTCATTATTAATCGTAGTATTATTATTTGATCTTATTGGAGAAAATGTTGAAAAATTACTTAACCCAGAAACTGCACAAGAATAAGAAATATTTTATATATTTCTCTTTTTTTCTTTTTTTTAAAAATATAGGGTATTATTGAAGTAAACAACTAAACTTTAATTATATTTGTTTATAAATGAATTATAACCAAAATTTGCTAAACAACTATAATATAAATTCAAAAATACGAATTTAAAAAAGAAATCATTTTTTTGATTAAAAATATTATTTTTTTACAAATCTTTTATGAAAAATTTAGAAAAAATTAATTAAAAAAAAATATTATCCTACAAAGAAACTTGATAATATTTTAAAGAATAGTTTATAATTATTAAAATAATTTAACTATCTATTAATATAATGATGATATTTTAAAATTTTAAAAGATAAAGATTTGAGCATATAATCATGATACATATATCTATATCTTTATCATCAAAATTGTATAAATCTCAAAATTTTTATAAAATTAGTCATTATTATATGGCATGAAAAAATAAGTATAGAGAAAAAATTATTTAAAGAAGAAAATAATAAAAAAGAAAAAATAATTAAAAGGAAAAAATAAAAAAAAGAACAAAAAATTAAAAGGAAAAAATAAAAAAAAAGAACAAAAAATTAAAAGGAAAAAATAAAAAAAAGAACAAATGATTAAAAGGAAAAAGTAAAAAAAAAAGTTTTTTTAAGATAAAATGAATGATTATTTTTTATATTTCTGTTTTAATTCCTCTTTATCACTTTGAATTTTTCCTTCTAAAGTAACTACAACAGTATCAATTTTATCTCTAACATCATCAAGATCTTGTTCTATATTAGATAATTCTATAGCCCTATCAATATCATTTTCAAGGTTAGTAATTAATTCATTTTTAGCCTTTTGCATTTTCAATTGAGAATTTAAAAATATTTCTTCAAATCTATTATCAGCCTTATATAAAATCAACTCAAGAGGTTTAACTGCTTCTGCAAATTCTTCATCAACACCATCTAATACATTATTAATCTCATTACCTGCATCTTCTAAAGCTTTATTGATTTTATAATCAGCATTTTCAATATGCGCGATAAACATTTTTTCATTAACAGCCTTTTTAAGATCTAACTTTTTCTCTTCATATTTAACTTTAAGATCAAATTTTTTCGCATCAAATTTTAATTTGCCTTCTTCAGCTATAATTTTGGTTTCATCTAACTTTTTAGAAAGTTTTTGTTTTTTATCTTCTAAATCCATATTATCACTTGATTTTTTTTAGATACATATAAAATTAATAAATTTATTTTTTTTAATCTCATATATAAAAATATTGATTTTAAACAATAGTTATAAAAAAAATTGGAATATTAAACAAAATATTTAAAATTTGATAAATGAAAATCTAAAACTTATAAAATAAATAAAAATGCAATAATAAATATAATAATAAAAAAAGTTAAAAAATTATTACTTAATAATTTTAAAATATAATAAATCATTATTAGAAGAATTAAAAGAAGAAAGAGAATTTACAAAAACATGAAAAAAATAAAAAAATGAAGAAAACATAAAATAAGATTAATAATGATAAAAAGATAAAATAGGAATATACAGATTATAAGACTTAAAATAACTTATTTTTTAATGATAACGATTATTATAAAAAGTTATATAACCCTCTCTTAATCTGTCATAATTAGTTTTTCCATAACCAGATTTAGATGAACTTCTAGCTTCATAATCATTATATAAACTATCATAAGATAATTGATCATCCCTATCTTTAATATATGTATCAATTGCATTATCAACAATTGAATTAAATGAATCACTACCTATCTCGGAATCAGGAGTGTCTTTAATTAATTTTTCTATATCTGGTGTAATCTGATTTCCTACCCAAAAAATCTCATAAAAAGAATTACCACTTGAAAAATAAGCATGTGACATATTATCACTAACATATTGATTATAAGAATAATAATATCTTACAGGATGATTATCAATATCTAAACTATCATTATGATCACTTTCACTTGCCCAGAAACCAACTCTTTGAGGTAAATTATCATCAATACAGAATATACCGAAAATATTCTCTAATTGATAACCATCAGATTTAGTCTCTCCCCCAAGGTACTTATTTGGAATTTTAAAATCTATACCATTTACATCAACAGCAGATATTGTAACCATAAATGAAGAAACTAATATTAAAAATACAAATAATACACATATTTTTTTAAACATCATATCCCCCTTAGAAATATTTTATTAATATAAAATTAAAAAAATTTTAAAATATTTTTTAAAATTAATTATTAAAACTATAAATTAATTAAATTAAGAATAAAGAATTTACTCTAAATTAATTAAATATAAAAATAATGAAATAATTCTAATTAATTAAAATTAAAAATAAATAATTAACTCTCATAATATAAAATAATAATTAAAACTCCTTCTTAATTAAGTCAAAATCATTATAGAATTTTAAATATACATTCAGATTCTCCATATCATAGACTATTGAGTAGATAGTGTATTCAAAAGAATCATTAACATTAGTAAGACCATATACCTGCTCAATACTACTTAATAAATGTAAAGATTGATTAGCATCATTGAAAGAATTATCACTATTTTCTAATTTATCTTTTATATAGGATAATCTTTCAAACCTACCCATACTGGTGTAATCACCTGAAAGATATGAAGTTTCTAATCCTCGTGTATCATACTCATGGTCTAATTGAAAATCAACATTACCTATTTTACTATCAACAATATGATAATTTTCTAATTGCTGAGGATAGGGAGGATTATTTGTTAGAACTTCACCATTATAATAATTTAAACCATCCTTTGTCTGTTCTACAATAATAGATTCCTCCTTATCTGCAATAAACCAGTGCAAATCAGATGGGGGGAAATTTTCATTAAATGGTTCATTAGTAATATTAATTTTATCTAAATGACCTTTAACTTCCTCAAGATTTTTAAATTGAGATAAAATCTCTAGTGGAAACTTATATGACGGAATATTAATCATACCCTCCTTTACAGGATTATAAACAGCATTACCCATAAAAGCTAAACCACAAACACATAATCCTTCCTGATTCATACCATCATATAATAAAGGATAATCATGAATAATTCCAGTACACATCCCTAAGATTTTATATTTATTATCAAATCTATTCGGCTCAATTACCCGTAATTCTTCATTGTAAGAAACCTCATAATCAAAATTTCTTCCAATACAATATTTATATTTAAAAGTTGAACACATTTTATACACCTACAAATTAATTTGATACTATCCTATAATTAATATCAATACTTAATTATATTTTAGTTTAATATTAATGATATATTTTTTCAAAAGTTCTATAAAGTATGTAACTTTAAATAGGATTAAAATTAAATTACATTCAAAGTATATGTAAAATTTAGAATATATATACAAAAACTTAAAAAATTAATAAAAAATTTAAGGTGATAAATATGGAATACGAAATAACTGGTGGGTCTTTTCCAATGGTAGTCTGTACATTAAAAGAAGGAGAAACCATGAAAAATGAAACCGGTGCAATGGCATATATGACTTCCGGTATGAATATGGAAACAAATACTGGTGGAGGCTTAATGAAAGGATTAGGAAGAGCTCTATCAGGAGATACAGTATTTTTAAATTTCTTTACAGCAGAAAATGACAATGAACAAATAGGATTTTCAGCTTGTACACCTGGAAAAATTATGGATATTAAATTAGATGGAACAAATACCATTATTGGTCAAAAAAATGCATTTTTAGCTGCAGAAAATGATGTTGATGTAGACATATACTTTAAGAAAAGTCTTGGAGCTGGAATATTCGGTGGAGAAGGATTTGTACTACAAAAATTCTCTGGAGAAGGAATGGTATTTTTAGAAATTGATGGAGAAGTAATTGAAAAAGATTTAGCAGAAGGAGAAAAATTATTACTCGACCCTGGACATATTGCAGCAATGGAAGAAACTGTTGACTTTGATATTGAAATGGTTAAAGGTGCAAAAAATATTTTATTTGGAGAAGGACTATATTTCACAAAGATAACTGGTCCTGGAAAAGTGTGGATACAAACTATGCCAATAAGTAAATTAGCTGAAGCACTTATACCATTTATGCCACAAGAAAACCATTATTAAAAGTTTATTTTTAAATAAACTTTATTACTTTTTTTATATTTAATCTTTTTACACTATTTTTCATAAAATTACAATTTAAAGTTTTAACATTACTTCTTTTTAAATAAATTTAGTTGAGAAAAATATTATTTAGATTGTAATTATAAAATAAGGATTTATTAAAAAAATAGATAAAAACTAATGGAATATAATATAAAAAAAGAATTCCTTTAAAACTAGTAAATATTGAAATGTATCAAGTAAAAAATAGTTAGTACATTAAAAAATAATAATTTGTTATGAAAGTATTTTCTAAATAATTCTTAGAAACACTTAAAACAAATTATTATTCAATTCGAAATAAAATGTATTAAAGATAATTAGAATGCTACAGGAGTAAGATTATTATCTTTATTAAAAGCAGTTAATGCTTTTGTTAAATCAGAATCTTTAACATTACTACTATTTTTAGCAAATGAAATTACAATGAATTCATTTCCTTCACTTTTAACAAGTTCTACAACACCATGTGTACCATGGTCATAATCTTCAAAATGACCGGTGCTGTCATTGTTTTTAGTAATTTTCATATCGTCATCAGCAACAATATATTCTCTTCCCTCATCATGAACTAAATGATCATCATGAGTTTCTTTGTCATCATCATGATCATGGGAATCATCATCAGCATTTGGATAAATAGCTATACCTGAATTTTTATCTTTATTTAAATATAGTGCAAAAAAATTATTTTCGGTTTCAGCTTTTTCTAAAGATTTATCTACTTTAAAATCAGTAACGCTTTTTGCAGCATAAGCAGTACTAAGTAACATTACTGAAACTAATGCAATTACAAATATTTTTTTATAATCCATAGTATTCCTCTTTATAAATTTTAATTAAGTAAACTCATACATTTTTTTAATAATAAACTCAAGTACATTAAAAATAAAGATTTATAAAATAAATTCTTTAATTTTATTAATGTTAAATAAAATTATCATTTCAATAAACATTATGAATTATAATATATAAGATTGTTTAATATATAAGTCTTTTTAAAAAAAATTTTTTTTTTTGAACTTAAAAGAAAATAAGTAGGTTAAAGTAGAATAATTCTTTAGTTTCAAAACTTTATTTTTGGATAAAGTCCAATACTTATTTTTCTGCATTAATAATTTTTTTAGAGTTTACAGAAGTTTAAATAAAACTTTTAAATTATAATATCATATCAATAGAAATAAAAACATTATAATTGTTTATTAAGCTCTGTAAAATATATTTAGTGAGATGATTGATATTTTAAGGATTATACTTTTTATAAGATATAATCCTCCTTAATATTTAGAAGGATTAATTAATTTAAAATACATTTACTTTCATCTTTCTGCATATCATGATAAAATTCAAGATTATTCTGATCAAAGTTAATTACATGAATCATATCATATATTTCATCTTCTAAATCAGGATTTATATTATGTAATATATTTGAGAATTCTTTAATTAAATCCTTATTAAATTCTAATCTTTTATCATTTTCAAAGATTGCACCATAATAAATATCTGCTTCAACCAAATCCTGGAACATATGACTTCCAAATGATAATTCTGGAACATAACCTACTTCACTATAAGATTCTTCTAATATTGCTCTAAATTGACTAATCTCAGCAAAAACAACTGGGATACCTAACTCTGGTGAAGAGGTACCTATTCTTCCTGGAACAATTAACATTGGTGTTTTATTATTCTCTTTACAATAAGTGTTTATCTCACCAATTATCCTTGCAATAAAACTTTTCTTAGAATATGGATACTCATAATATTTATGTGGATTTACATACACTAAGGTGTCAATTTTTTCTTTTCTAGAACGACCCATAGATGCTTTTTGAATATGGAAATAAGTTTCACCTAGATTTTCAGGTATTTCAATAAGTTCTTTTGTTGTTGAAATTTGAAGTGGCCTACATTGAAGTAAATTAACAACAAATGAATTATTTTCACCAATATTAACTGTATATTCAACATCAACAGGATAATCATAAGCATTTTCAAGTGTTGTAAGTAATTCTTTCATCATATTAATAAAATTATTATTATTTACAATACCATTACAGTTTACAAATACTACTTCCCTATGCTGTCCTCGCTCTCTTAAACGTCTTTCAGCTTCCCGGTCATGTTCAATAACTGGACGTTTAGCATATCTTGGAAGTACTTCTAACCCTTCATTTACTGGAATTTCACAAATAGAGATTTCTTTTAAATCTAAAACATCTAGGGAATGTTGTGAGTATCTGTGTCTTTCCCTAATATCAGGGTGATCTATTGCATGAGGATGGTCAAGATTAATAATTCTAGGATAATCATTCTGAGTCCTGTCAACTGCTTTTGTACCAAGACCCATTACAAGTCTAAGCATTCCAGCATTATGATCTGCACCAGGTTGTGGAGTGTATGGAGAATATGAAAATCCTACACCTGCAATAGTTGGGAAAAAGTAATTATCATAATAAGAACCAGAAACCCTCTGAACTAATAATCCCATCTGTTCATCCATATCATCTAAAGCATTTAAACTACGATATTCTAAAGCAGAAATATTCATTGTACTTGCATATACAGTTTTAACAGCTTCTTCAAAAGCTTCAAGTCGATCTTCAATTGGACCCTGATTAACACAAAATACAGACTCATATTTTCCTGCAAATGCATTTCCAAATCCATCTTCTAAAAAACTACTGCTTCTTACAATGATTGGACTTTGGCCAAAATAATCAAGGATTCTGATAAATTTATCTTTAATATCATCTGGAAACTGACCATTTTTTAATCCTTCTTCTAACTGCTTACCTGCTTCATAATAACCTTCTTTTGTCCTTTGTTTAACTCTAATATCCCACAGGTCATTTGAAACAATATACGTATAAAATAGATCAGAACCGATGTAGAAGGAATCATCTGGTTCAAAATTTTCATATATATCTGGACGGTCCTTTTCAATAATTTTACGAGCTAAAAGCATACCACAGGCTTTGCCTCCAATCATTCCACTTCCAACCAGACGATTGTAAATAGTAATATAATCCTCATATTCAAAGTATTCAGTGATTTTTGAACTAATATTAGGATCCTTTGTCATCATCATTGAACACATAAGTTCATACTTATCAGAGACATCTTCTCCATTTTCATGTAACATTTCAATAAATGTGAAAAATCTTTCCCAACTATCAGTATTCTGCTCTGCATGATTAGCTGAAGATTTATTTATAACCTTATAATATTCACTAACCTCCATACCATCAGTTAAGGTTATTACACTACCATCAGTCGGATTATATTTATGGCCTAAAAACATATTTTGTGAATATCTGTTCCAAACTTTCAATGGATGAATATAAACTGAATCTTTATTTGAGTATACATCTAAAAATAGTTGAGTCGTTTCTCTAATCTTTGCAATAGCCTCAAAAGAATGTTTACCCCGAATCACAGGAAAGAATGCCACAGTATCAAGTGAAAATAGATATGGGCATGTTACTCTAAAGAAATTACCCATCATTAAATCTGTAGACCATGCTGATTGAAGATCTGATAAACAGTCAAAAACATAAAATGCATCGAAACCTTCTTTTGTAATGATATTGTGAACTTCAAGGGTAAAGGATTCAAACTGTTCCATAGGATCAACAGTATATATTTTTATACCATCCTTAACAATCATAGCAAACTCATTATCAGGATTATTTTTTTCCTCTTCAAGTTTTTTCAAATCCTCATCATCCATATTGATTAAAGGTTCATGCTGACCAAAATTAATATAAATTAAATTTCTTTCATCTTTTAAAGCCTGTTCTACATAAGGATTTACAAAATATGAAAATTCTTTTAAGTTTGAAACCTGAAAAACTACATTATCACCTAAACGAATATTATCTAATGTTTTATCCAGTTCATCAATTCCAGATTTTATTCTTTCAAATGCTACCATAAAAATTCCCCATATATTCAATTATTGACAATATTAGATTGTTATTTTGATAATATATTCAGATTAATATATAAATATATTGAATATTCTCAAATTTTAAAAAAATTCAATTATTTACCGTTAATAAATATTATAAAGAAAGTCATTAAAAAAAGGATTATACTAGGATGATTTAAATGAAAATCTTAAGAGTGAAAATAAGAAAAAAAATCTTTATGAAATATAAAAATATAAAAAACAGTACTTAAAAGAAGATTTTTAAGAATGAATAAATTAAACAATATTTTTAATAATAAAAGGAATATTAGAAGGAATATAAAATAAAGAACAAAAAACAAAGTGTTAAATCTAAAAGAATATTTTATTTAA
The DNA here is from genome assembly GCA_900314605.1 of uncultured Methanobrevibacter sp. Taxonomy (GTDB): domain Archaea; phylum Methanobacteriota; class Methanobacteria; order Methanobacteriales; family Methanobacteriaceae; genus Methanarmilla. The sequence continues at coordinate 46,649 of OMVX01000002.1, forward strand.
AAAAAAAAGAAAATTATTAAAATATTATATTGAACATAAGCTCAAATAAGTTAAAAAAATTAATATTCACCATTAACTGCTTTAACTTCTTTATAAGTTGCATACAATGAGTATATCCAAATAATAAATATTAATAATCCAAAAATATTAGCTACTAAATAGAATAATATTTCAAATATTACAGCAAGAACTGCTATAATAATTCCCTTTTGAATATTTCCAGCATAAATTAGTCCAAGTCCAGACCATATAATTGATAGGACCATTGCTAATATCATGTTTTTCTTAGCCATAAAAATCCTCCTTATTAATATATAATATTTATATTTTATCTTAATATAAAAATATATATGATATTATAATAAAAAATCTTTTTTTCCAAAATGAAACTTCCAGTAATAAATAGTTCATTAAATTAAACTTGAATTTATCCATATTATAAAATTAAATAATTAAATTTTTGAAAAAATATTTAAATAAATTTTAAATATAATATTTAATATGAATATAAGGCAATTTAATAGATATATAATTTATTTGATTTCATTGTTTATTATATCTCTTGGAGCTAGTATATCCATTAAAGCTAATTTAGGAACTTCCCCTTTAATTTGTCTTCCTTACGTTTCAAGTGAAATAGTAAAATTAAGTGTTGGAACTGTATGTTTTATTTTTAATTTTATTTTTGTCTTTATCCAAATAATTTTACTTAGAAAAGATTTTGAAAAAAGACAATTATTACAGATTATTGTAGGAATAGTATTTTCATTCTTTATAGACTTTTCATTAAGCCTAATTGGTTTTATTCATCCTGTAGACTATATCAGTCAATTATTAGTACTGTTTTTAAGTTGTATTGTATGTGCTTTTGGAGTGTTACTAGAAATAAAAACAGAGGTTGTCTATTTACCACCAGATGGAGCGATTGTAGCAATTTCAAAAATTTTAAAAAAAGAATTTGGAAAAGTAAAGCCATTTGTTGATACAACTTTAGTTATAATATCCGTCTCATTATCATTTATCTTTTTAGGATATCTGACAGGTGTTCGTGAAGGTACAGTTATATCTGCACTGATTATTGGACCCTTAGTAAGAATACTTAAAAAATACTTAGAGAAATATATTGATGCTTTAATTTAAGTATATACTTTAAAATAAGTTTGAAAGTAGAATAATATTAATCTAGCTTGATGTTTTTTATATTAATCTACAGGGATATTTTTTAATCTAAATTTATATTGATATTTTATTTATATTAATGTAGTTTGATGTGTTTTTTCAGGAAATTCTCTTAAATAATTAAAGATTTCCTGAGGATTATTTAAAATATTGTTTTCATCGGTTAGTTTTTTAAATAATCTCATAAGATTTCGGTTATTTGGACTTATAACAGCATATCTCTTTCCAAATTCATTAATATACTTTTCTTTTAATGATGGAAAATGAGTATCTAATTTTTTATAGAAATATTCACGGTTACCCTCTCTTAGTGTCAGTCCCATATTAAAACATATTATTCCTTTAACATTTGTTTTTAGACATGCATCAATAATTTTATTGATATTTTCTTCATTATCATTAATATAGGGTAATATAGGAGATAACCACACAACTGTAGGAATATTCTCTTTATTTAACTTTTTTAAAACTTCAATTCTCTTTGATGTGGCACATACATTAGGTTCTAAAATACGAGATAATTCATCATCATAAGTGGTTATAGTCATTTGTACAACAGTTTTTGTTTTTTCATTAATCTTTTTTAAGAGATTCAAATCTCTTAGGATTAAATCTGATTTTGTAATACATGTAAAACCAAAACCATAATCTAATATTAATTTTAAAACTTTGCCCATGTAATTTAATTCCTCCTCAAGAGGAATATATGGGTCTGTCATTGAACCTGTTCCAATCATAGCTTTAGGTCTTTTTTTAAGTTCTTTTTTAAGAAGTTCAATAGCATTTTCCTTAACTTCAATATTAAAAAAGTCATGGTCCATTCCATATATTTTACTTCTAGAATCACAGTAGATACAACCATGACTACAACCTCTATACAGATTCATACCATTGTTTTTAGATAAAATAGTCTTAGATTTTACATAGTGCATAATATCTATCTTTTAAAATAGTATAATTTTTATTCATCCGATTAGAAAAAATAAAATTATTTAGTTGAAATTTTAAAATTTAAATTCAATTGATTAAACGAAATGTGATTTAATTAAATACTGAATATCTATTTTTGCCATAAATCTACAAGTTTATCTGCAATAAAAACACAGCAGTCAACACATAAAGACTTATCTTCACCATTATTTGTTATTTTACCACAACAAACACTGCCATATTCTTCTTTAAAAGAATTATAAAGCTCATTAGCATTAGCTTTAATTTTTGTTGGATCATCTACTACTAAACCATTTGCAATTAAAGCACCTGTTAAAGCACCACAGGTTCCTTCATCAAATGTTCCTCCAATTCCTCCTGCAAACCCAATACCTAATTTTACCATTTCAGATTTTTCTATAGGGTATTCAACACTTTCACATAATCCCATTAAAGTAGATTCAGAACAACTTAAAAAAGTTCTGTATTCTCTTATTTTTTCTTCTAATAATTCCTTATTAACATCCATAAAAATTACCTGTTACTTGGATTATTTCTTATAATTTTATATATAATCTTAAATATTAATATAATTTTCAAATTTAATAAAAATTGCTAAATATAAAAGACTATTAAATAAAATTTTTTAAATTTTAAATTATATTTAGTGTTTTATTCTATTTAAAAAAATTTATATATATATTCATTATAAATAAATTATTAAAAAAATGGGTAGTGGGGTAAAACTAAAATAAAAATATAATATTCAGATAAAAATACAAATTATTAATCCTATTGAAGAAAAATTATAGAAAAAAAACTAAAAAAGAAGAGAATTATTTTTAAATAAAGAAAATTATTAATAGAATTTCTATTTGACTATTCTTTAGATAAAAAAAGTATTTTTAATATTATAACTTTTAGTGGAATCCTTTAAAAAAAATTATTGATTAAATGATTATTACAATTTAAGATGATTAAAATGAATTATAAAAAAATATTTATAATTGGGATAATTGCATTAATGGTACTTAGTACCTGTTATGCTGCAAAAAGTGTTACTGATTTTAAGATTGATAACTCTTATTATAAAGTAGATAGTGGAAAATATTTTGCATTATATTTAACTAATAATCAGGAATCTGGCATTGCTATTTATAAATATGTGAATGATAAAGATATTGTAGATGAAAATGACAAATATGACCATATGGTTAATGATTATGGAAAACAATATATTAATCCTAATGAACAAATAGACATTACAAAAAATAAGGATAATACTACTGTATTTAAAGATCATGGTAATCAAGAACATGGTGTTTTAGAACTTGTAAAAATTGGAGATGAACAATTCGTTATTGTAGCATTTACAAAAGAACAAAGTAAAACTGAACAATCTACATTAGTTACTTTATTAAATAATTTTAATAAAGCAAATAACCTCACTCCAATAGCATATTAAATATTCTATTTAATTTTTTTTTATAAAATTTAATATTTTGATTTTATTTAAACTTAAATAAATGGTTAAGGTTTTTTATAGAAATTATAGAAAAAATTATATTATATAAAAATTTTTATATTTTAATATTTAATTTCTTTTTTTAATTAAATGTATTCTTTAAAACTATTTTTTAAATTATTTCTTTCTATATTTATAAAATAAAGGATTAATGAAGATTTTATAAATATATATAGACATTGACAGACACTCGAAATATTTTTTTTGAAATATGGACTATAATAGAATATAATCTTTATATTATTTTTAAATAGTCCTAACTATGACTTTCTTTATTTATCCTTTTAGAAAGCTCTGTAAAAACTTTTTATTAATATTTGCTTTTAAATGAAAATTTTTAAAAAAAATACTTAATCTAAATTAAAAATTATAAAAAATAGTAATACATTTTTTAAAATAAATAATATTTATATAGTAAAAAGATTCTATAAATAAATAGTAATATCTATTTACTAATTAGTATTACTTTTTAATTAATTTTTTGAGAATTTGTAATACTTTATGATATTACATTAAAATTTAAGAATTAATTTTTAAGAGGATTAATTACATGAATAAAAAGATAATTATTGGTGGAGTAATAGCAGTAGTTGCAATTATTGTTATTGCTGCAGTGGCATTAGGTGGAGGAAGTTCAGAACATGCACCAGACGAGTTAGTAGCTTGTGTTGCAGCTCATGGTGAAGAACCAGAATTTGGTTTTGATCCAATGCATGGTTGGGGATATCATGATTCTGGAACTGAACCTCTTATACAAAGTACACTTCTTAAAAGAGATGCAAATAATAGTTTTGTTAATGATTTAGCTACTGATTATAGTGCATCTGATGATTATAAAACATATACTGTTAATATTCGTGATGATGTTAAATTCACCGATGGTAGTAAATTAACTGCAAAAGATGTTGCATTCTCCTATAATAAAGCTAAAGAATTAGGTGAAGGAGCAGATTTAAGTTCAATGAAGGAAGCTAAAGCTAAAGGAAATAATGAAATAGTTTTCACATTAGATAAATCAGATTCAACATTTGTAAACAAATTAACAGATGTAGGAATTGTTCCTGAAGCAAGCTATGACAATGCAACATATGGTCAAAATCCTATTGGATCTGGACCTTATAAATTAGCTCAATGGGATAAAGGACAACAATTCATATTAGAGAGAAATAACCAGTATTATGGTAAAAAACCGTATTTCCGTAAAATAACTAATCTTTTCCTAGATTCAGATGCTGCATATGCAGCAGTGAAAAATGGAGATGTAGATATTGCAGAAATACCTGTATCCTATGCAAATGAAACTGTCAAAGGATATCATTTAGAATACTTCGATTCAATTGATGTTCGTGGTATTTCATTACCAACACAAAAGGATACTGGAAAAGTTATAGGTCCTGATAAGAATCCTTATGGTAATAATGTAACTGGTGACCCTGCAATTAGGGAAGCATTATCTATTGGTATAAACAGAGAAAAATTAGTTGACGGTGCATTAAATGGATTTGGAAATGTATCTTACACCGGTGTTGCAAACCAATTAGCTTGGGCATATGACGCACCATATAAAGATGGTCAAGTAGACCAAGCAAAAGCAATCCTTGATGAAGCTGGATGGAAAGATACTAATGGTGATGGAATTAGAGAAAAAAATGGTGTAAAAGCATCAATACCTGTTTATTATACATCTTCTGCAGTTGAAAGACAGGCATTAGCAGTATCTCTTGCAGAAGAGGCAAGTAAATTAGGTATTGAAATTGTTCCTGAAGGTAAAAGTTGGGATGATATTGATCCTGTAAGAAACCAAGTTGGTGTAGTATGGGGATTCGGTTCAGCTGATCCAAATGAAATTGTACATCAATATGATTCAAGAGTAGCTGGTGAAGGTTATGATAATCCTGAAGTACTTAATGATTCAGCTGTAGATGCTGCAATTGATACAGCGATGTCACAGGATACAGATAGTTCATACAGTACTTGGTCACAGGCATCACAAATAGCAAATACAGAATATCCATTCTTATGGATTGGTACAGTAGATTATACCTATATGGTAAGTGATCATTTAGATATTTCTAAAAGTACTCACCTCATTTATCCACATGGTGGAGATATTTGGGGTAATATCTACGATTGGAGATATGTAAATAATACTAGTACAAATGCTACAAACACTACTAATGCTACTAATTCTACAGCATAGTTATTGATTTTAATTTTTAAAATGGTTTATTTTCTAATAAATCATTTTTAATAATTTTTTAAAATAATAAAAACTTTAAAATGATTTAAAGTTAAATTAATAGAAAAACTTTTTTTAAATAAAAATTTACGAGTTGATTAAAATTAACAATAAAAAATTAGCTAAATTTATAGGGTTTAAAGCCATTCGATTACTAATTTTATTAATTGTTATTGCAACAATCAGTTTTATAATGATACAGTTATCACCTATTGACCCTGTTAGAGCATATCTTGGTCAGAGAATTGTAAGTGAAGAACAGCTAGCAATTATAGGACATTACTGGGGTACAGAATTATCATTAGGTGAAAGAGTATTAGGATGGCTTCAAACTTTAGCAACAGGAAGTATGGGTTTTTCACTTATTTATCGTGTTCCAGTTACTGAAGTAATTATTTCAAAATTCACATCATCTTTAATTCTTATGTTAAGTTCATGGGTAATTTCTGGATTTGTAGGTTTTGGATTAGGTGTACTTGCTGGTGCTAAGGAAGGTACATGGATAGATAAAGTTATTAAAACATACTGTTACATTTTACAGTCTTCACCTACCTTTTGGATAGGTTTAGTATTACTGATGTTTTTTTCAGTTTATTTAGGTTGGTTCCCTATTGGACTTTCAGTACCTATTGGTCAATTATCTGATACTGTTACAATCTGGGAATGGTTAGATAGATTAATATTACCTGCAATAACTTTAAGTATTGTTGGAATTGCTTCAATTACAATGTACACAAGAGATAAACTTATAAACGTTAAAAAAAGTGATTATTTTTTATTTGCTCAGGCAAGAGGAGAAAGTTTCTGGGGCATAATTAAAAATCATGGTATAAGAAATATTCTACTTCCAGCAATATCTATACAATTTTTATCATTTAATGAATTATTTGGTGGAACAATACTTGTAGAACAGGTATTTGCATACCCTGGAATTGGTCAAGCTACTGTAGCTGCTGGTTTAAGGTCAGATGTTCCATTATTACTAGGTATTGTTATTGTAAGTACTATTTTTGTTTTTGTAGGTAATATGTTAGCAGATATTATCTACAAATATGTGGATCCAAGATTAAGGAGTGTTGACGATGAGTGAAAATCCATGGTATAATAAAGGTTTATTTAGTTCACTGAATTTACGGGAAAAAACACTTTTAACAATAGCTCTTACCGGATTAGTGTTAGTAGTAATATTCATATGTGGAACTATGATTAATAATATTCCAACAAATTTTGATACTAAAATGCAGGCTCCCTCATTTGTTCACATTTTCGGTACAGATTGGATGGGTAGAGATATGTTCTTTAGAACCATTAAAGGTTTAAGTTTAAGTATTATAATTGGATTAGGAGCTTCAATAATATCCAGTATAATAGCTACAATACTTGCATTTCTAGCTAGTTCAAATAAATATCTTGATTCATTTGTCTCATGGTTAATTGATTTGTTTGCATCTATACCCCATATTTTATTAATTATGATGATATCAATTGCATTAGGTAAAGGTGCTTTTGGTGTAATAATGGCTGTTGCATTTTCACATTGGGTGAATCTAACAAGAGTACTTAGAGCAGAAGTATTACAAATCAATACCTCCGAATATGTTGCATTATCTAATAAATTTGGAAAAAGTAAATTTTGGATAGCAAAAGAACATATTTTACCATTAATATTATCACAAATATTTGTAGGTACATTACTTGTATTTCCTCATGCAATTATGCACGAATCAAGTGTAACATTTTTAGGATTTGGTCTATCACCACATGAACCTGCAATTGGTATTATTCTATCTGAATCTATGTCATATCTTGCAATGGGTGCATGGTGGCTAGCTTTCTTCCCAGGACTTGCATTACTTATAGTGGTACTATTGTTTGATATTATTGGAGATAATCTTAAACGTTTACTCGATCCTAGAGAGGCAAATAACTAAAATTGGTGATATTATGGAAAAGTTATTAGAAGTAAATAATTTATCAATATCATTTACACAATATGTTCAGGGATTAAACAGAAATGAATCAAAAGTAATATCTGATTTAACAATAGATGTTAATGAAAATGAAATTGTTGCCATATTAGGTTCTAGTGGTTCTGGAAAAAGTCTTTTAGCCCACTCAATTTTAGGTATTTTACCATACAATTCTCATGTAACGGGAACCCTTAAATTTAAAGGAAAAACTTTAAATCAAGAAATAAAAGAAGAATTAAGAGGTCATGAAATTTGTTTAATACCTCAATCTGTTAATTTCTTAGATCCATTAATGAAGGTATCAGACCAGGCAATTGGTGAATGTGAAAACGAAGAAGAATATAATAGGAAAAAAATAAAACAAAGAGAAGTATTTAGTAAATATGGATTAAATGAAAGTGTAGATGATTTATATCCATTTGAATTATCTGGTGGAATGGCAAGAAAAGTCTTATTATCTACAGCATTATTAAATGATCCGGATTTATTAATTGCAGATGAACCAACCCCTGGTCTTGACAGTAAAAGTGTTGAAGAAACAATTGAAGATATTAAAAATCTTAAAGAGAAAGGTAAAGGTGTTTTACTGATTACACACGAAATTGATGTTGCACTTAAAACTGCTGATAGAATTGCAATATTCTATTCAGGTTATGTAATTGAGATTAATAAAGCTGAAAACTTCAAAAATAAAGAGAATATTTTACACCCTTATACTAATGCATTAATAAATGCATTACCTGAAAATGGATTTAAATTAACTGAAGGTGTACAACCTTTAGATATAGTTGAAGGATGTCCATATTATGAAAACTGTCCAATAAGATTAGAAAAATGTGAAAACACTAAACCTGAACTAATAGACCATAATGGTATAATGATTAGATGTTTCAATTTCAAGGAGGCTAATGATGGAACTTAAAGCAGAAAATATTACATTTTCCTATAATAAAAGACCTATATTAAAGGATGTTACATTATCCCTTGAAAGTAATCAGATTGTTGGATTAATCGGAGATAGTGGTAGTGGTAAAAGTACATTATGTAAAATCCTCTCTGGACATATTCCTAATTATAAAGGTAATGTAAGAATTGAGGGTAAGGAAATTGAACAAAAAGGTTTTTATCCTGTACAATTAATTTTTCAACATCCTGAAAAAACAATGAATCCTAAATGGAAAATGGAAAAGGTTTTAAAAGAATCATGGAATCCTCCACAGGAATTGAAAGATACCTTTGGTCTTAAAGAAAATTGGATGAATCGTTGGCCAAATGAACTTTCTGGTGGAGAACTGCAACGTTTCAGTATTTTAAGAGCTATTAATCCAAATACAAAATTTATTATTGCAGATGAAATCAGTACAATGCTTGATGCTGTAACCCAAGTTCAAATATGGGAAGCACTTATAAATCATTGTAAAGCTAATAATATTGGAATTTTAGCAGTAAGCCATGATATAAAATTACTTGATGTTATATGTGATGAGGTTCTGTATTTTGATGAAATTAATCATATATAAAAATTATATTCTTTTTCTTTATTTTTCTTTTTTTTCCTTTTTCCTTTTTTATATACTCTGTGTTTTGAATAATATTCCTATCCTATATAAAATATAAATTATATATTTCTCTTTCTGATTAATATTAACACATTAAGTATTAATAATCTAATACTGTATAGGTATTAATCTTTATTTAATTTTAATTATATTATATTATATTATTAAACTATAAATGATTATTATAACCTGCTTAAAATTACATTGCTCCTTTCATATTAGATCTAATATTTAAATTAATCAATAATGGACACCTTCAAAAACTTCTGTGATTTGAATTTTTATTATATTTGATGTCGAAATTTTTAACTAGTTAATATTTGTTTATTTTTAGTTTAAAAGTAGTAAACTTAATATATTAAGTTTAACTTACTTATTAATCGTAAATATATAAAAATAAGAATAAAAATAGAAAAATAACTTAAACAAGATTCATCAAAAACTAAAATATAGAAAAGGGAATATGCTATAAATTTTATCAGACAAGTTTTTGAAAGTGACCAATAATTTTTAGAACATATATAATAAAAAAAATATAATATAGTGAAAAAAGTATAATAAAATGAGTATTTTCTATACATATGACATAAAATATCAATTTAGTATTAAAAATACTTTAAAATATTATAGCTTATTTTAAAAATTCTTTTAAATAAATAATTAAAAAAGGAGATATTATTGACAACAATATAAATGAGATTCTATCTTTAAAGCAGATATGTGGAATAGTGATTCAAAGTTTATTAATCATTATTGGTTTCTTTTTAACTTTATACACTGTATATACTACACTTATATCTAAAATTCCTTTAAATGTTTTTCCATTTATAACGGTTTTAATAGCATTTATTTGTATAATATATTATGTTACATTTGGATATAAAAAAGGAACAAAATCATATAAACTTGCTATCATACTGGATATGATAACACTTATTTTTTCTATAATCCCTATGATAGTATTTATAAACCTTGTTGGAGGTTTAATCCAATTAGCACAATTAATAGTAATAATTTATTTCCTCAAGAACATGGATAATACAAAAATTGCAAGTAAATCTATAGTTGTATTTACAATTTTAAGCCTCATTGTTACTATTATTATTTGCGTTGATGGATATGGTATAAGGTCAATTGATGGTTTTCCATCTATGATTTTAAGTGGTACTTTTGCTTTAGTATACTATATACATAATAGACTTTCACCATTTGATAATAATGGAAAATGAATATAAAATTAGTTATAATAATATAAAAAGAGAAGAACAATGTTTTTATAGGTGACACATTGTTCCCTGGTTTAAAGAGTAAATTTATTTTGAATTTGAGTGATAATTTTTTTTAAAAAAAATGCTCTTTAAACACATTTATTATTTTATATTTTGTTATATAAAAAGTTTATTACTTATATTAAAATAAGTATTACTAATTTAATAAAATCATATAAATTAGTATTAATTACAATAAATGAATTTTTTTAATAATAACTTTAATTAATTAAAAATTGTATAAAAAAATATTTTGATTTTAAAGGATTATTATTAAAAAAGTTAAAGTTAAATAATAGGTGAATATTTGATTCATTTGAATATGACATGTTTTTTATTATTATTTTTAAAATTTTGTGATATTATGTATAAAATTTTTAAAATTTAAAAAAATAATAAAATAAAATTATAATATATTTAACTAAAAATTTTAAAATAATACTCAATTATCAAAAAAATATTTTATTATTTTTTAGATAATATTGATTGCATGTGGAATTTTTGATTTTATAATATTGTGGATTTGAGGAATAGTTGTAGTAATAATAGATTCATTTGCAATATTTCCTACACTTTTATCATCAGCATGCCCTTGTATAATTGTAGCATTTAATTCCTCTTGCAGATTATTAACACTTACTTTTTCAACCCACGGATTACTATCTGTAATTATAATTTCATCTATACCTTTACTATCAAGTTCTTTTGCAACAATCCAGGAGACAAATCTTCCACCATGTAATGAAACAGAATCTCCTTTAACCTGACTCGTAATTTCATCTAAACTAAAAGGTAGATTCATATCCTGATACATTTTAGAGTTTTGTATTGTTACCCAATGTGCATCTCCAATGGTAAAGGATCCTATAGTATTAGGATATATATTTTCAGGACCTGCAAGTTTAACTGCATGAGTTAAGGCAAGTAGTTCATCTCTTTGAACAGGAACTCTTGTAGGACCATGATTAATCTCTTCATTCATAATTTTAATTACTCTAGGAAGACCAAATTTACCTCTTTTTGCTGTTCCTGGTTCAAAACCGCACATATATCCATGATGATTTTTAGGAAAACCAGTAATAATAACATTTAAACCTGATCTTAATCCTGCTCTACATTCACTTTCATAAGCTCCGTTAGTTGCAACTACTTTTCCAGGGTTTAAAATTCGGCTCATAGCAATTGCTTTAGCAAAACTTTCATTGGTATTCTCACAACGATTAAATGGTCCTCCTTCAATAACAAAAACATCTACACCAATTTCAAGCGCTTTTTTAAATCCTGTTATTAACTCATCGTATCCATCACCTACAAACATTATAGCTTCTAAACCTTTATTATATTTTTTTGCAAGATGAGCTAAATCCATAGCTTCATCTAATGGTGCTGCATGAGCTTCTCCACATTGTTCACTGGTTAAGTTTATTGCAACAGAAGAAGACAATTTTACCCATTTTTCCTTATCAGCTTCTTCCTGTTTTTCTTTATCAGTTAACCGTTCATGTATTCTTCCTCTTGGACATTCAGTAAAACTTGGACCTTGATTATAACAATCTCCTCCACAGCCAACAATTTGTTTAGGAAATCTCATTGCACCATATTTACCAAAATGATCTAAATCTAAAGGAACATCAGTAGCATTATAAACTTCTTCCATTACTTCTATTCCTCTTTTAGAGTATTTTTCTGCAATATCTGAGAAAGCATATGCACAAATATGTATTGGTGCTCCTATCATATTAGCAAGTAAACAATTACCAAGTAAATCTTTTTTACTTAAATCTGATGCACAGGTTCCAACAACAATTTCAGTTAAGTCACAACCTATAGGAAACTTTTTAAAACGCATACCTAATTTCATTGTATCTTCAAAACTTAAATCAGATATAGCATCTACAACAGCCTCTACATCTTTTTTAGATTTTGCTAATTCCAATGCACTTTCATCACTATTAATTGATTCTTTAATCAGTTCATACATTTTTTCCCTCAATTCTAAAATTTTATATAAAAGTATTACTATTTTGTAGAAAAATCATTAATAAGTAATATTATTTTATAAAATTTTATTACTACTATAAGTTCTATTAATGGAATACTATATAAAAATTTTACTATTTTTTCAAGTTTTTTAGTTAAGATAATTGAAAGTATTACTTTTTGTTTAAAATTGATGATAAAAGTAATAAATAATTATAAATATGTATTAAGTATATAATATTTCACACTACTTTGTTAATAAGTATTACTCTAATAATTAATTAATGGTAATTATATATTAAGGACCATTTTATTCAAAAGATAAATCAGAAATTATAAAATTAAAATTAGAATACAAGATTTTATCAACCAAAAGTAAAGATTAAATAATTTCTCTTTTATTTAAAAAAGGAGTAAGATAAAATGTTAAAATATAAAAGTATAACCCTTCTATACTTTAAAAGATTTTAATACTTTTATTTATTTACAAAGTGGGAAAATATATAGGAGATTTTAAAAATGAAAGTAGCAATATTAGGTGCAGGATGTTATAGAACTCATGCTGCAGCAGGTATTACAAACTTCTCAAGAGCATGTGAAGTTGCAGAGAAAACTGGAAAAGAAAATATTTCAATGACCCACTCCACTATTGAAATGGGTGCTGAATTATTAGAATTAGCAGGTGTAGACGAAGTCGTTGTATCTGACCCAACTTTTGATGGTGACTTTACTGTAGTAGATGACTTTGATTATTCTGAAGTAATTGCAGCTCACAAAGCAGGAAAACCTGAAGATGTAATGCCAGCAATCAGATCCAAAGTTGCTGAATTAGCAGAAACTGTTCCAAAACCATCCAAAGGTGCAATTCATTTCACCCACCCAGAAGACTTAGGAATGAAATGTACTACTGATGACCGTGAAGCAGTAGCAGATGCTGATTGGGTAATGACCTGGTTACCAGAAGGAGGTATGCAACCTGCAATTATTGAAAAATTCGTAGACGAAATTAAAGATGGTGCTATTGTAACTCATGCATGTACCATCCCTACTACTGGATTAAACAAAATCTTTGAAGACTTAGGTAAAAACGTTAATGTAGCAAGTTACCACCCAGGTGCTGTACCTGAAATGAAAGGACAAGTATACATTGCAGAAGGATTTGCTGATGATGCATCCATTAAAACTTTAATGGATTTAGGTCAAAAAGCAAGAGGATCTGCATTTACATTACCTGCAAACATGGTAGGACCTGTATGTGATATGTGTTCAGCTGTAACTGCTATTACCTATGCAGGAATTTTAGCTTACAGAGACACTGTTACCCAAATCTTAGGTGCTCCAGCAGGATTTGCACAAATGATGGCTAATGAAGCTTTAACCCAAGTAACTGCATTAATGCAAGATGAAGGTATTGACAAAATGGATGATGCTTTAAACCCAGGTGCATTATTAGGTACTGCTGACTCCATGAACTTTGGTCCATTATCTGACATTGTACCTACAGTTTTAGACTCTTTAGAAAAAAGGAGTAAATAAATCTCTTATAACTTTATAAAGTTATAATAGTCTAAATTAAAAATAGCTGAAATAAAGAAATTAAATTAAATAGGAATAATCTTTTGAATTTGGAAGTAATCCTATTTATTTAATTCTTTATCTTTAGTATTAAACAATAAGTTCAAATTAATTCAAAAATTAATTTTAAAACAAATTATTTAATAATTATATATTTATTTAAAATATTATTTAAAATAATAGAAATTTTAATGAAAAAGGGAATTTTCTATAACAATTATTTAGAAATTCCATATTAAAAATGAGAATACTCTTAAAATTTACATTAAAAATAATAAATTTTTATTTACTTATCATATCATATTTATTTTAATTCATAAGTCTTTTAAGGTGTTAAATTGATAGAAACAATCTTAAAAAAGGTTGAAAATAGAGAAAAATTAAATAAAGAAGAATTGATTCGGTTATTTGAAATCGATGATGAGGAGAATTTAAAAAAATTATGTAAAACTGCCTCACAAATTCGAAACAAAGAATCGGATGAGATAAAATTAACCTCTACAATTCACCTTACAAATATATGTCAAGTTAGACCAAGATGCAAATATTGTGGATTTGCAACAAAAACTTCATCAGCAGGTTACTACGATGCTTTTTATAAAACTGATGATGAAATACGAGATGCAGCACTATGTGTTGAAAAATCAGGAATTCCTAGAATAAGCTGTTCTGGAGGACATGGTTACAAAGGTAAACAGGCAGTTAATGCTACAAAAATAGTGAAAGGCGAAACATCCCTTGAAATATTAGTTAATGTAGGTGCTGATTTAACTGAAGAATCTGTATATGAATTGAAAAAATACAATGCAGATACTGTCTGTTGTAATTTAGAAACAATAAATGAAGATCTTTTCAATTATATAAAACCGGGAGAAAAATTATTTGACCGAGTAAAAATATGTCAAATGGTTTCTGATGCAGGTATAGGTTTATCCTCAGGACTTTTAATTGGTATTGGAGAATCTTATGAAGACCGTGTAAATCATTTACTTTTCCTTAAAAGATTTGACAGTTTAGAAGAAATTCCAATAATGGGTTTTAATCCTTATATTAACACCCCAATGGAAAATCATCCACCATGTTCTATTGAAGAACAGTTAAAAACAATAGCAATTACAAGAATACTTTATCCTAATATTAGAATTACAGTTCCAACACCAACTATTGGTCCTAAAAATGTGGAACTTCCATTACTTGCAGGTGCAAATAATCTAGCAACTGTTATACCAGAAGACTATCCTTTAACTGTTAAAGGTGTAGGTTCTCCAGATTATGGTAATTTACAGGATGTAATTTCTGTAGTTGAAGACTTGGGCCTTGAAGTACAGTTACATGCCTAATTAATTTTAAATATTTGGTGATTAAATGGCATTTGAAGAAAGTATTAAAAATGCTTCTATAGAATCTTACAAAGGAACTCGTAAGGGAGATACACTTAAAGAAGTAGAAGAAATACAGGAATATATTAAAAATGCAAAAATTGTAGTTCCAAATAAAAATGGAATAAAAGTAGAAGTTATAAATAAAGTTTTAAAAAAGTTTAATATAGCTCCTGCAGAATATTTACATGTAAACACAAATTATGCTGATTTTAGTAGAACACCTGCAATATCAAAGGCTAAAATAGCAATAGACCAAAGTGATGCTGATTTAGTAATTGCAAGAGGTCGTTTAGGAATACCCGGTTCAGGTTCATTTTTAGTTTTTATGGATAATAAATCACGAATTTTAACAGCAGCATCTTCTCCTTCACATGTTATTCATAATGAACCTTTAGAAAAAACTGTTTATAAAGAAACATTAGAAGCTCTAAAAAGAATTGGTTTTAAAGAAAATGAATAAATTTTAAAAATTATCCTTACTGATAATATGATAAAAGAAAACTACAACACAGGAATAAGTTCTGAAGTTTATACTATAAAATCTAAAATTAGGTTAATTGATATATTTAATAGTATAATTGATAAAAAAGCAGAAGTCATTTTAGATTTATTAAATAAATTATCTTTTAAAAAAACCATTAAAAAAGAAGATAATATTATTATTATAGGTACTTATTTTACTGGTATTGGTATTGGAAAAATATTATCTCTAAATGAATTTAAAAATATTACCATTATAGATATTTATCCTCACCTTGAAGAGTTTATAGATTCTAATATAGGAGGAGATTTGAAAAGAAATATTAAATTTTCAAGTAATTTAGATTTAATCCCTACAGGAGATATTATTATCGATACAACTGGACTAGGAGGAATAACAGAAGAACAATCTTCTAAATTTAATCCTAAACTATTTATAATCGAAGACCCTATTGCTGAAGATAATGATAAGAGTCTAAATGAAAAAAATAATATATACTCCAGATTAGAATCAGTAAATTCAGAAAATAAATATATTTTAAAAACACTTGGATTAAATACAAAAACCTCAGGAACAATGACTTTAACTATTGATGTTTTAAGACAAACAATGGATAATATTCTAAAAAAAGAGGGAGTATTATATTGTGCATGTGAAATGAGATTTTTTGAAGAGATAATCTTCAAAGAAAATAACATAAAAAAATTTTTAAATATTAGCAATTCTCCAGCTATTAAAGTTTCAACCATTTCAATATTTGAATGTGACAGGGAAATAGAAAATATTTTAGATAAAATCCACTCAAAGATTATATCCGAATACATGTAATAAAAAGAATATAAGCGACTGAGCTATGAAAGTATAATTACTGAATAATAGAGAAATTATAAACTGCTGAAAATTAAATGCTTTTATTAAATAGTGATAAAATGTATGCTAAAGATATTTTTAATATAATTGATGAATTAGTACCTAAAAAATTAGCCCTAAAAGATGATAGTATTGGTTATTTTGGAAAAAATTTTGAAAATTATGATGTTAAAAGTATTAAAATGATGATGGATTTATTACCTGAATATGATTTAAAATTTACAAAAGATACATTGATTATAGCTCATCATCCCCCTTTATTTTTACCTAAAACCCCTACTTATGTAGTACATTCTAATTGGGATGTTATAAAAGGAGGAGCGAATGATGCCCTTGCAAGTTATTTAGGTTTAAAACCAGTATCCCCTTTTGATAGGAAAACAAATATAGGTAGGATTTGCTCAAGTCATATTAGTTTAAATGAATTTTTAGATAGAGTTTGTTTGAAATTTGGTCCTGAAAATGTTAGATTAGTTAGTAGTGATAAACCAAATAAAATACTTAAAAAAATCGCTTTAATATCAGGTTTTGGTCTAAGTAATAAAGAATATATTAAATTAGCAAACAATATTTCAGTTGATGCTTTTTTATCTGGAGATTTAAATCACTCAAATGCAATTTTAGCTAAGAAATTAGAACTTAATATAATTGATGTTCCTCATCATATTACTGAAATTCCAGGATTAATTAGACTTGGAGAGTTAATTAAAAATAATGAAGAAATTGATATACCGATAGAAGTAATTGATACTGGGATTCCTTGGAAAAACGTTTCAACAGATATTAATTTTTAATAAAAAATAAAGGATGTGTCTATTATGATTCAAGAAATGGAAAATAATTTAATTCCTAAAGGAAGTATTGATCTTGTGGGTTTTGGTAGATTAGGTTTAAGAACTGGAATTAATCTTATACAAATCCACAGAGGCGGACCTTCAAAAATTACTGTTTTTGATAGACAGAAAATATCCCCACAAGACATAATTTTTTTATTATATGGTGCTAAGGTTGGAGAATATAAATCTGATTTTTTAAAAACTATTTGTACCCATCCAGAAGATTATAGAAAAATTGTTTCAATAAATGAGGATATTACAGAAGATAATGTGGATTTAATTACAGGAGATGTTGTAGTAATAGAGATTGCAGGAGGAAATACAATCCCTACTGCTGCAGAAATTATTAAACATACTCAAAAAAACGGTTCTAAAACCATATCAACAGCAGGGATTTTTGGTATTGGTGATGAGGAAATTATTGTAAAAGACATAAGCGAATTTGATGATAAAAATCCTGCAGTTAATGAACTTAGAAAAGAAGGAATTGTTGAAAACCATTTAATAATAAGTACTAATAAATTTATTCGTGATTCAATACCTATTACCCCCTATGTATTAGATAATATAGCAAATACAATAACAAAAGAAGCTTTAAAATTATTAATTGAGAAAAATAATGAAAAAAAATAGAGTAATATTCTCCTTATTATATAAAAATTAGAAAATACTTTATTATTAAGTTAAAAATTGATTAATATTATTTTAATACTATTTTTCTATTATATTAATAATTCTAATAATATATTAAAATATTAATTAAACAAAATTTAAGGTGTTTTAATGATTAGTATTAGTACTGCTGAATGTTTTACTCATGGTATACTTGCTCGTGAAATCCATTGTCTAAGTCAAGGTTATAAAGATAATTTCAAATCAGATTATTTAGATTTAGTAAAACAAATTGAAAAAGAGTGTTTAGATGATAAAAAATCTGATACTGTTTATGATTTAAATGATTTAAGTCTTAGATATGGTTTATTTATACCAACATTAGACGCTGTAAAAAGTATTTTAAATATTAAAGATCCGGTAAAGCCTTTAAAATTAATTAAAGGTATTAAAGTTTATGATGATGAAGGTGATAAGGAAATGTCCATAATGATGGCGGAAGCATGTAGAAAAATATCTAATACATCTATAGGTATTGGTACAACTGCAGGAATTGGTTATGGTGGTATAGCAATAGTGGATGAAGACTTTATAATTAGCACTAGTAGTGATGTTAAAGCTAATTTAATGGAAGATAATTATAATAATCTTTACTTGCGTCAAATTAGTGGAATAGAAAAAACATTAAAAATATTAATATATTATTTAAATAATAATTTTGATAAAATACATTCTTTAAATAATGTTAATATAATCAGAAAATAATGTCTAATTAATATATAAACCCTAATAAATTAATAAGACAAACTAAACAAAATTATATTAAAAAAAAAATTTAGAAAAATATGAAAAATAGAAAATATAAATTATATACGTATAAAATTAAACTTAAGCCCAAAATATTAAAAATAAGAAGGATTTGCTTATTAACGTTTAAACAATTTTTGTATGGAAAAAATAAATTTAAATAATAATATTACACTAATTGATACAAAATGGGATTTACTACCTAAATTTATTAAAAATGAAAAATTAATTCCATATTTTTGCTGTGACTTCCATAAAGGAAAGTCAACATCGGTGTAAAAGCCTATCTCTAAATTTCTAAAATCTAGACAATAACTTTTAATTTTTAATTTATTGTGAATAGCATAAAGGCTAAGGGCAAGTTCTGCAAAATAACCAATTTCTCTACTTTGCACATCTAAAGCATCTTCTAATTCTTGTAAATACTCAAATAACCATGAACAATATTTATCAACAATCTCCTTTTTAGCTACAAACACACAGTAAGAATATAAGTACCTTTGATTTAACATCTTAATATAATCATCATAATATTCTGGAAATTTTCTCTTTATCACTTCACAAGAAGTAATCAAATCCTGCTCGGATACAAAATTTTGAAACAAATCCCAGTTTTTAAAGACTTGCTTACGTTTATGTAATATTATATCATAATTTTCTAAATCATTACTAATAGATTCTTTATCAAGATAATCTCCACAACCTATGAAACCTTTTTTAAAATATCTTTTATAATGATTTAACCCTAAGATATCTGCTGTTGAATTTTTCCAAATCCAGTATAAACCTGTGATTTCTGAATAAATACTATTTTTTGAAGAAATATTGTCTCCTACATCATCTCTTAGATAACCAAAGGTCTCTTCTTTCCCTTCAGCACCTACAAACAATGGTGTGTATAGGTCATTGTCTAAAAGATTATATTCTTTGTGGGTCATCACATAAATTTTCACATCAACCATACTTCAATCATTCTCCTTTAAGATTTAAAATAGAATCATATTTAAAAAAAGATATTTAGATGTTTAAATTTTTTAAAATAAATTCAACACAATTTTCTTTTATTTATATTATTTCGGATTCTCCATAAATTTATAAAAATACAATAAAGATAATGTATTTAATAAAAAGGTTTAATATTGTTAAATTTAAATAATATGTGTAATTTTAGTAATATATTGATAAAAATGAACACAGATTAAATTAGATATTAACCTAATTTATAATTAGATGAAAGAAATATTTAAAATTAACTAAATAAAGACTTCAGTTAAAAAAAATAGATAAATAAACTGCAAAATCATTTTAAAAAAAAATATTTTATTGATATTTTTTTAAGTAGGCCCAAATACATCACAAAAAAATCAGGAGAATTAATAGATAAATTATCTGAAAATGAAAAAAAATTAAAGCCTAAAAAATTTATAGTAAATGAACTATAATTTATATTATTAGTAAAAAATGAGATTATATTGAATCAAACATAATTTTGAATTCAATAGCAAAATATCACAAATTATTATCGTTTCTTGATTATTGATTTTGGAAGCCCTATTTAATGGGTGGCATAAAATAAGATATTATTCAAATTATAAATAGATTCGTCTAATTTCATCTGTTTTATCAAAATCAGAATCAAAAGAAACAATATTAATAACATTGAATTGTCTCATAGTCTCAAGAATAGTGCAGTCACTATAATTAATACTGAAACCATATTGCTTGCAAGTATCCAATGCATTATTATAATCATCTGTTGTTAAATAATGAATATTGTCCATGCCATATAATAAATCAATGATAGTATTTCTATATTTTACATATCTTTTCTTTTTCAATCTATTTAACATTTCCAACAATACGGTACTGTTAATAAGTGTTTCTTCTTCACCAATATATTGGGACAACAGTTGGGCTTTTTCATGATTTTTAGCTTTAACATTAATTAAGGATAACAGATAACATGTGTCAATGAACAACACTTAATAACCCCTATAAGCTTTTCTTTTATCTTCAACAGGATCAAATACCTCTCCATCAGGGACTATTCCTGAAAATTTTTGTAAATTATTACCTTTAGGATTATCATGTTTCAAGAACATTTCAATTTGATCTAAACTCATTACAGGTTTTTTAGGAGTAGTGTCTCTTTTGATTCCTTCGATGACATAACGGTTCAATAAATCAAATTGACTGACACCTAATTCGGCACTTTTAATTTTTAATTGTTGCTTAACATCTTCATTAATACGGACAGTGGTAGCCATAATAAAACCTCATAAGTATGTATATAAATATATATAATTGTATATTAATATACTTTGCTATAATTAGTTTTGAATATTTCATCTAGAAATAATATTCTTTTCGTTTAGGATAAGGTCAAATTCTTCAAATTAATAGAATATAAAGCTCAATTTCACTTTATGACCTTGACCATTACATTAAATTTACAACAATATTTAACAATATTAAAAGACAAAATATTAATTAGAGAAATTGAATAAAAAATTAATAATTTTTTAATAAATTAGAATCTTGAGAAAGATAAAGTCAATCAACATCTTTTTCCATTGTCCCATGTATAGAAGTGGTATATTACCTTTTAAACAATTTTTTTATGTGAAAACTTAATTTGAAAATAAGATGATATATAATATAAGATATTACATTTAATTTACTACAGAAATTTAACAATGGTGAAAGGTTAATTGCATATTTTTGCTGTGACTTTAATAGAGGAAAGTCAATATCAGTGTAAAATCCTATATCCAAATTTTAAATTCAATGGGATAACTTTTAATTTTTAATTTATTGGAAATAGCATAAAGACCAAGGGCAAGTTCTGCAAAATAACCAATTCTCTGATTTGCACATTTAAAGTATCTTCTAATTCTTTAAATACTGGAATAACCATAAACAATATTCGTAAACAAGCTTTTTACTAGCTACAAAAATACAGTGAGGATATAAGTACCTTTCTTTTAATAATTTAATATAATCATAATAATATTCTAGAAATTTTTCCTTAATCACTTTACAGGATTTCATCAAATCTGGTTCAGGTACAAAATTTTTAAATGAATCCCAGTTTGTAATCCCTTGTTTACGCTTATTTAAAATTATGTCATGATCTTGTAAATCATTAATAATGGTTTCTTTATCAAGATAATCTCCAGAACCTAAAAATCCCTTTTTAAAATATCGTTTATAATGATTTAATCCCATACTATCTGCTATAGAATTTTTCCAAATCCATTATAAACCTGTGATTTCTGAATAAATACTATTTTTTGAAGAAATATTGTCTCCTACATCATCTCTTAGATATCGAATGTCTCTTCTTTGCCTTCAGCACCTAAAAATAAGGGTGTGTATAGGCCATTGTCTAAAAGATTATATTCTTTGTGGGTCATCAGATAAATTTTCACATCAACCATATTTCAACCATTCCCCTTTAAATTTATAATTATTATATTTATAAAATAATTATATTCTAATATCTCTAAAAAAAACTTTAATCTATGTAAATTTTAAACACAACACATTAATATGTTTTTTCTTGTAAAAATAGAATAAATGAAAAAAATAGATTTTATATTGTTCCTGTTACAAATAAAGTTAACTGTGCAATAGATGCAGAACCGAGGTAAGTCCCAAAAATTACTAACATAGTAACAATAATCCCCTTCCAACCAATCTTCTTAAAATCTTCCCAATCATTACCTATTGATATACCAACATAGGCTAGAAATGCAGTACAGATTGTAGTCAACTCAACATTAGAAACATAATGAGCTACAAAATTAGCTGTTGGCATACCTGGAATAGATATAATCAAACCAATTATACTTATAAAAATTATAGATTGGATATCAAATGGACAAACCCTTTCAAGAATCATACCTATAAGAGTAATGATAGAAATAATCAGCATTCCTATGAATGTATCAAATAGGGGAGTATGATAACCAATAAAATTTCCAACAGTTACAATTACTGAAAATGATAAAAGCAAAACAGACCATCTTTTAAATTTACCTAAAGTAAATCCATCATAGTCCTTTTTATTCTCATTAGCTTCATTTTGAGAAACATCATCATCAATATATCTATCTTTTTTACCTAAGAGAGGATATAAAAATTTATATAATTTTTCTGCAATAGGCAAAGAAATAAAGATACACATATAAATTCCTAAACAGAAAGAAAGAATATTACTACATCCTGCAAAGGCTTCTAATTGAGTTTCCATAGCAGGGTATAAATGGGTCAATGGAACCAATGCTGCTGCATTCATACTCGCACTTCCTATACCTGATGCCATTGCAAATGCATAAGGATGAAAAGGCATTATTGAAGTACACACACTTGATAATAAACTGATAAAAGGAGTCCCAATAATTGAACCAATAACAAAAATAGATAAAACTCCGCGTGCTTCAGGAGATTTAAATCCATATTTATCAATTATAACTCCTAAATTAGGTTCACGGCAAATGGAACTTGTCATACCAATAACTTCCCGCCTGAAACCTAAAAGTAAAGCAACAGGCAATGCTATAAGAGTACCTAAATCACCTAAAAGTTGTAAAAGTAAAGCAGGACCTACATTGAAAATTGTTGCAATAGATTGACCACTTGAAATAGCTAATTTAGCAAGTAAGACACCGATAATTAAAACTACAATCCCACCTGCTACTTTTGATTGTTCAGGACCTATAGATTTAATAGGTTTAGCTAAATAAATCCCTAATCCCATTAATAAAGAGTATATTAAAGGTAATAATAATAAACTTATAGTATCCGTAATATCAAATTCTCTAACTCCAATTGTCATTGATATAATTACTAAAATCAACACTATAATCTGAAGATCAATCTCTTTCCATGGAGGTCTTTTCTTAATAGACCTATCTGCTCTTCGCCTATATATATGGCGTCTATATTTATTCCGTTTTTTCTGGAAGTATGAATGTATTTTAGAAATAAAATTCCTCCCTATTGTCTGAATTATAAATTAATAAGCAAAAGATTTAACATCCTCTTGAACTATTTAACAATATAAACAATAAAATAATTAACAGAGAGACTGTATTTCTTTTATAAAGATTTATAGAATATTAATTTTTTCAATTAATTATAAATAATTGTAAAACAATTTATAAACTACATAAGATATTATTAATTAACACATATATAAACCTTATACACATTTCATAAATAGGCACTTTCAATAACTAGAGTGATAAAATTTATTTCAATTTTTTCACCTTAGAAAAATTTGGTTTTCAAGACCAAACATACACACAGAGCTTTAATGTTTATATTACACAAATAATATATAAGTTTCACTTAATATAATAAATTTCAGTTTTAAAATTAAAAATCAATGATAAATTTACGGAAAATTTTTGTGATTTATAACTTGTAAAAATTAAAATCACTTAAGTTTTTGAAAGTGCCCATAAATATTTTAAATAAACTAATTTTTAAGAATTTAGAGGTGAAAACATGTGCTCTAAAGATGAAAAAACTTATATAAATAATGATGATAAGAAAATCAAAATAGATAATGAATTCAAAAAAGATGCCAAAATATTAAAAACAAATGTAAAAAAAAGTTAATGCTATAAATAAATTTAAAGAAAATAGATTGAAAAAGCAAAAACATAAGACTGAAAAAAAAAACGAAAATCCCACATTAAATTAGCTAAAACCATGGTGGAAGATGCTTTAGAAGATGCAGACTTACAAATTAATATGTTATTAGAAGAAATAGAATTGGAAATAAAAAATGAAGAAGGACCTGAAGATTTAATTTTATATAAAGCATTTAACATTCTAGATGAAATTTTCATAAGGACAGAATTAATCATACAAATGGCTAAAATGAATTGATTTCAAATCTTCAAGATGATCTAGAAGATGGTATTGAAATAGATATTATAAAAGAAAACTTTATTAGGATTAATGAAAAAACCGTGGAAATATTAGATACTTTAAAAGAGAAAATTGTATCTGAAAAAGAAGGATTAAAGGACAAATATTGTAGAACATAATAAATTAATCCTATTAATACATCTTAATTAGCAAATTTAATATTTATTTTACTTATTAAAATTTTTTATTTTATAAATAAGAATTAATAATTAAAAAAAAATTAATATAATCGTAATGATACTTTTAAAGATTTATTCTTTTAAAAAATTAAAAAAAGAAGGAAATATGAGGAATAAATAGATATTATTTTTTATACCTCAAATCCAAAAAATCTTATAATTTAACTTAATAAGCAAGTTTCCTAAAAAAATAGGTTAGGTAATGAAATGCTTATTTTTTAACAGTTATCTTCACCTTTTTAGTTAATTTATTATAATAACTGGTTGCAGGGAAGGTTATAACTGCTATATATCTACCTACTTTCTTAAGATTGGTAATGGAAAATGTAGCTTTACCCTTTGAATTTGTTTTAGCAGTGAATGTTTTACCATTAACTTTTAAAGTAACTTTTGCAGATTTTAATACCTGATTTTTGTTATTTTTTAAAATTATTTGATATTTTTTAGTTTTAACATTCAATTTATATGTTTTTGCTGTGGCAGTTATTTTTGGGTTAGCTTTTTTAACAGTTATTTTCACAGTTTTTGTTGATTCGATATAGTTTTTATCTCCTGGGTAAGTTATTTTTCCATTATATGCTTTTGGAGTTAAAGTGGAAATATCAATTTTTATTTGACCATTTTTATCGGTTTTATAATTTTTAGAACTTGCTAATTTAACAGTTACGGGAAGTCCACTGATTATTTTACCCTGAGCATCTTTTAAAGTTATAACTAATTCCTTTTTTACATTGTAAACAGTAGTTGTTGAACTTGCGATTATTTTTGTTGACATTTTGTTTACTGTTATTGTTGCATTAACTGGACTTACATCAGGATGTGTATCAATACTTAAAACTGCTGTATAATTACTATAATCTAAATCAACTATCCAACCTGATCCTGTTAACCCATTAGCAGTTTTTATTAATGTATCATCTTTGTATATTTTAATTGTAACAATATAGTCATTATAATAAACATCGTTTCCTATAAGGTCGAATATTAATTTTGCACCAGAATTATATGTGGAAGTGTAATTTGTAACATTTAAATATACATTAACAATTGTTGTATTCATACAATCATTTCCATTAAAGATACATAAGATAGAATTTCCACCATACATTGCTTGACCTTCAGAAGCAGTGTTGTTAGTAAATGTACAGTTAGTTGCATTGGTTATATTAAATCCGTAGAAGGCTCCTCCATTACTAGCATTGTTGTTTGTAAATATGGAGTTGAATGCAGTAGTATTATATATTGCTCCACCATATAATCCATTGTTATCTGCAAATATAGAATTGTATACAGTACAGTTACATAATGCTCCACCTTCTTCTCCACTATTATTATAAAAATAACAGTTATTTAGTTGACCTAATAAAATAGCTCCACCCCGAGGAGCACTGTTGTTTGTAAAAATCGTATTAAATCCATTAATAGCTTCACATACGGCTCCACCAAAGTCTTCTGCCCTGTTGTTTGTTAATGAACAATTTGTAAGATTTACTCTGAATACTGCTCCTCCTCCGATAGCATAGTTATTTGTAAAATTACAGTTGTATAAACTACCGTAGAAAACTGCACCTCCCCATTTTGCACTATTATTATTAAAGATACAGTTGTATGCATTACCTGCTAAAATTGCTCCACCTTCTGTTCCAGCACTGTTTCCTTGGAATATACAATTGTATGCATTTCCATCAGCTATTGCACCACCGTGCCATTGTCCATGGTTTCCTATAAATGTACAGTAGTATGCATCTCCACCATAAATAGCTCCACCTCTTGTTGTATTTCCATTAATGAAAGTAATATTGTAGAATTTAACAGTAAGAGTGAAATTGGTTGCATTAAATATACGTGCCATATGATTTCCATCAATTGTAATATTATTTCCATAAATTGTTAAATTACGATTAATATAAATTCCAGTGATAAAATCCTGATCAGACTCTTCATTAAATAAATAATCGTTCATCAAATAGATAGTACTATTATTATTACCATTAATGGTTTCATTTAAGGATGTAAAATTTAAAGTAGCTTTTTCTACATTTATTGACCCATTGACTGATGCAATTTCTGGATGTAAAGTAAGACTTAAAACAGCTGTATATATGCCTGGATTTAAATCAACAGTCCAGCCATCACCAGTTAATGAATAATATGTTCCAATTAATTTATTATTTTGATATATTTTAATTTTAGTATTAATACCATTATAATTAGTATTGTTTGCTGTTAAGTTGAATACTAATTTTTCACCTGATTTATAGGTTGAAGTATAGTTTGTAACACTTAAGACAGGAGTTACAATTGTTGTATTTGTGTTATTATTTCCAATAAATTTACAGAATAGTGCACTACCTAGATACATTGCTTGACCATCATTTGCAGTATTGTTGGTAAATATAGATTCTGTTGCATTACTCTTATACAATGCTCCTCCTCTTTTTGCATGATTTTTAGTGAATGTACAGTTAAGAGCATAACCGTATCCGATTGCACCACCACCAAATGATGCATTATTATTGGAGAATATACAGTTTATAGCTGTACCTTCAAATAAAGCTCCTCCAACATATCCTATATTATTATAGAATTTACAGTTAGTAGCATTTCCCCTTTGGATTGCTCCACCATAACTATTATCGTTAGCATCATTATTATTGAAAATACAGTTATATGCATTACCACCATACATTGCTCCTCCACCAAAAGATGCATTGTTAGCTGTAAAGTTACAGTTGTAAGAAATACTGTTAAACAATGCTCCACCTATAACCCCTTCGTTGTTGTTAAATGTAGAATTATAAACTGTTCCTTCAGCCACAGCTCCACCATTTTCACTAACAGTGTTATTATTGAAGATACAGTTATATGCTATAGGGTGCTAGATGGAACAAAATTTTAAGAGTGATATTTGCTCTTCTTTTGGGTGGGTTTTTAGTTGTTGTTGTTCAGTTTTTAACGGTGCCTTTGATTTTTTATCTTTTTTATTTTTATTATTCTTTTTATTAGTTTTTTTAGATATGCCTGTTTTTTGTATTACATTTCCTTCAGATAGTCGTTGCATTTGTGTTTTTGTTTTATATCCTTGTTGTATGATTAGTGCTGTTAATAATAAGCATAAATATATTTTTCTGCTCATGGATTCAATTGTATAACTGTGAAATTCTCCTAATCCAAATGCATCTTTAGCTACTTTGAAGAAATCTTCAATTATTCCACGTACTGGTTTTAAATCTTTCTTTAGATTTTTTATTTTTTGAAAACACTTCGATAGGATAGGACATTTGTCCTTTTAATTTTTCTTCACGATATGATCCTTTTGGAAATATAATGGGGATGATTCTGTATTTGTTAATTCCTATTTGGTAGTTTTTATATGCGTAATAACCTCTATCAAATAAAATTATGTCTTTTCTTTTAATTATTCGTCTTTTTTGAAGGTCTTGTAAAACTTCGTCAAAAATTTTTGAATCATTGGGAGCTCCAGAATGTATTAAAATAGAAACTGGAATCATTGTTTTTTCATTTAGAACAACAGTCACTTTAAAACCAACGAAATGTCCTTTGGTGGTTGAAAATCCCCATTTTAGATTTAGTTTTTCGAGATGTTCTTTTGATATGAAATGCTTGTCATTATTAAAATCACAAGCTGATGGTGTTGCATCAGCAATAAAACTATTATATTTTACTCTATTTTGTTTATTAAATCTCATTAGAGTAGAATTTACTATTTTACAGTATTCTTCCCCAGAATATCTGCTCATGTATTCATAGATTTGCACTGTTGTTGGTATTTCTTTAGAAAATCCTGTAAATTTTCTCAATTTTGAACTGCGATTTAACTCTTTAATAACATCAGAAACAGTGTAATTAAAATACATGGTCATAAATAGAATTTTAATGGATTTTACCATCATTCGACGATTTTTAATTCCTTTACGGCTGCAGGTATCTTTAAATTTTTTAGAATCAATAATTTTAAATATTTTGTCTAACAAATTAAATTTTGGGTCTTTTGGATCGTAATTTAAACTCGGTAACATTTTTATCATCAAATAAATATATGTTATACGTTATATTTAAATATACCGATTCAAATTTCCCTATT
>OMVX01000017.1 GCA_900314605.1 uncultured Methanobrevibacter sp.
AACAGAGAATGGAATTTTAAAAAGATTTGACTTAAAATTAAAGTTTTGGGATGAGGAAAATGCAATTCTCTAAAAATCACTTAAGTTTTTGAAAGTGCCGATTTTTTATTTTAAAAAATATTTATATATTAATTAATATACTAATAGGTATATTTTAATTATTCATAACTAAATTTTTTATGAGGTATTTTTATGAGTAAAATAAAAACTCCAATTGTTATTTTAAATTTTAAAACTTATTTAGAATCCTGTGGAGATAGTGCCCTAAATTTAGCAAAAGCTTTAGAAAGTGTACAGGAAGAAACTGATATCAAAATGGTTGCTTGTCCACAAGCATGTGATATTTATAGAATTAAAAATGAAACATTCATAGATGTTTTATCTCAACATATTGATGCAGTATCACCTGGAAGTCACACTGGTTCTACACTATTTGAAGGTGTACTTGCAGCAGGAATAGATGGATCTTTAATTAATCATTCAGAAAAAAGACTTACCTTAGCAGATATACAGGCAGTTAATCAACAATTATTAGATAATGATTTAATTTCATGTATATGTACTAATAATGTTGAAACGAGTGTTGCAGCTGCAAGTTTTAATCCTGATATTGTTGCTATTGAACCACCAGAATTAATTGGTTCTGGTATAAGTGTTTCACAGGCAGAACCTGAAATTGTTGAAGGTACTGTAGATAAGGTTAAAGCAATTAATAAAAATGTTAAAGTATTATGTGGTGCAGGTATATCTACAGGTGATGATATGGCACAGGCACTTGAACTTGGTGCTGAAGGTGTACTTCTAGCTTCAGGTATAGTTAAGGCCGATAATCCAAAAGATGCTTTACTTGATTTGGTAAGTAAAATTTAATTTTTCCTTATTCATTTTTTAATTATTTTTATCTATTGTTTTAGTTCATAATCTTCTAATTTTCAAAAACAATATCTATGTTTTTTACATAAAAAAGTAATTAATAAAATTCTTTATCCTTTGTTTATATATAAATAAATATTTGTATTAATATAGTACATTTTAAATTATTTTGGTGATATGATGGTAAAAATAGATAATATTACTCCAATTATAAGTAGGGATTTTAATTCAAATACATACATTTTTAATGATATTATAGTAGATCCTGGAAGTTCTTTAAATATTAACTATCTATTAGAAAATATTAAGCTTGCAGGTTTATCAATAGATAATATTAATAAGATTATTAATACCCACTGTCACTTTGACCATACAGGTGCAGATGAATATTTACAAAAAGAATTTGGTTTAGATGTTTATTTACATCCATTAGATGCAGATGCTATAATTCGCCATGATGATGAAGAAACTGTTGCAAGTCACTTTGCAGCTTCCACTCCAGATATTGATGTTAAAATCATAGAAGAAGGAGATAAGTTTTATGATTTTGAAGTAATTCATACTCCAGGACATACACATGGAAGTATATGTTTGTATAATGGTCAGTCATTAATAACCGGAGATACAGTATTTAGTGAAGGAAGTTTTGGTAGAACTGATTTTAAAACAGGTTCATCTATTGACCTTAAAAAGTCTCTTAAAAAACTGAATGAATTAGATGTTTCAAATCTTTTTACAGGTCATGGACCATATGTAGAATCTAATGGTAATCAGTATCTTGCTTTATCATATAAAAATTCTTCTTTATTATTTTAGTTATTTTTAAGCTTTAAGTAATCTATTGATTACAAAATATTTTTTTTTAATCCTATTTTTTTATATTTACATTATTTTAACTGAGAATGAGTTTTATAATAAGTTTTTTATATTTTATTTTTATATGAGATTTATACAAGTTTTTTATATTTTTTCATATATTTTATTTAATATATCCTGGTTTCTTTACTTGTTAACTATTTTTAAATTAATTTGAATATATTAATCTATTTTAAATCTATAATTTTCTATAATATTTAATATTAAATTTATTATTAATAATTAATCATTAAACTTTACTTATATTTGATTATAAAGGATTTTTAAGAAAAAATTCCTATTAAGTTAAAACATTTTTTTTTAAAAAAATTACTAAATTTTATTAAATAGTACTAATATAACCTATAATAATATACTTATATTGAGTGAGATTATGGATTTAAACTTTAATACAATTGATGATTTTGAAGTAGAGGGTAAAACTGTTTTATTAAGAATTGATATTAATTCACCTGTAGATCCAAATAGTGGTGTAATTTTAGATAATACTCGTATGAAATTACATTCAAAGACTATTATAGAACTTGCAAGAAAAGGTGCTAAAGTTATTCTTTTAGCTCACCAATCTCGTCCAGGTAAAAATGATTTTACCACGTTAAAACAACATTCTAAAGTATTAACTCAACTATTAAATCGTAAGGTTAAATATGTTGATTCTATTTTTTCTAATCCTGCTATTATGGCTATTGATAATCTTCAACCTGGTGAAGTTATACTTCTTGAAAATGCCAGATTCTTTTCTGAGGAAAGCCTTAAACGTTCAAAAGAAGAACAGTCTCAATCTTTGATGGTTAAAGAATTAAGTCCTCTTATTGATTATTTCATTAATGATGCATTTGCAGCAGCACATCGTGGTCAGGTCTCACTTGTAGGTTTTACTGAAAATACTCCATCTGCTGCTGGTCGTGTTATGGAGTTTGAACTTAAAACTATACAAAATACCTTAAATAATGTGGTATCTCCATGCGTTTTTGCACTTGGTGGTATGAAAGCAGATGATTCTATTATGGTATGTGAAAATGTATGTAAAAATGGTACTGCAGATTATGTTTTAACAAGTGGACTAGTTGCTAATATTTTCTTATCTGCTGCAGGATATAATATAGGTAAACCTAATATGGATTTAATCAAATCACAAGGATACTTAGACCAAATAGAAAAATGTAAAGGTCTTCTAGAAAAATACCCTAAACAGATTATTATACCAAGTGATGTAGCACTTGAAATTGATGGTGAACGTGTAGATGTTAGTGTAGATAATATTAGTGATCATCCTATCTTTGATATAGGAAAGGAAACAAGTGCTAATTATGCTAAAAATTTAATTAATGCTAAAACCATATTTGCTAATGGTCCTGCAGGTGTTTTTGAAGATCCAAAATTCTCTATTGGTACAGAAGATATTATTAATGCTATTGCTTCAAGTAAGGCATATTCTATAATTGGTGGAGGCCATATTGGTGCTGCAACTGTAAGTATGGGTTATGAGGATAAGGTGGACCATGTAAGTAGTGGTGGTGGAGCATGTATTAATTTACTTGCAGGTAAAAAACTTGAAGCTGTTGAGGCTTTAATAGAAAATAAGAAAAAGTTTCACAGTAATTAAGTCAAACAATTTTAAATAATTTTATATATTTATTAATATTATATTTTAATTTATGAAGGTCCCTGATATTACAAAGTATATGTGCCATAGACATCCTGATAGGACTTTTTCATATAATGGCCATTATTTTCCTGTTTGTGCCCGATGCACAGGTTTTTATACAGGGTTATTTATATTTGAAATTTATACTCTTTTAAACAATGTAAATATTAGTTTTCCTCTATTTTTATTATCTCTAGTTTTAATTCTACCAGCCTTTATTGATGGTTTTACTCAATTTTTAGGTTTAAGAGAAAGTTTTAATAGTTTAAGATTTGTATCTGGTTTTATTGGAGGTATAGGTCTAATTATAGCTTTGACTTATATTTTTAAAACTCTTTTGATATTGGTTAATCTTATTAATCCTTAATCTAATTTGTTAAATTCTTTAAGCAGTTTTTCACTTGTTTCTTTAGGATATTTTGAGTTCATTATAGCAGATATTACACATATTCCATCAGCATTTGTACCATTAAGTTTTGATACATTATCTTCATTAATTCCTCCTATTGCAAGTACTGGAATATTTACTGCTTCTTTTATTTTTTTAAATTCTTCTATTGTCACTGATTCAGCATCATCCTTGCTTGTTGTTGGAAATACTGCTCCACATCCTATATAGTCTGCACCATCTTTTTCTGCTTTTATTGCTTCTTCTACTGTTGATGCAGAAATTCCAAGTATTCTATCTGGTCCTAGTATATCTCTTGCAATTTCCCCATCTATATCATTTTGTCCAATATGTGCACCATTTGCTCCAAGACCAATACATATACTTAATCTATCATTGATTATAAGTGGAACATTATATTCATCAGTTAATCTTTTAACCGCTTTTGCCCTTTCATAGAATGGTATAAGTTCAAGTTCTTTTTCACGAACCTGCACTACACTTACACCACCTTTAAGACTTTCTTCAATTTGTGTTAAAAATTTTTCATCATTTTTATCTTTTTTATCTGTTATAAGATAAAGTGAATAGTCAATATTATCCATTATTATCATCCATTATTTAATCAATTATGAGTAGTGATATTTTTATTAATTATCTTAGGGTTAATTGTTTTTTTAGTTTTATAGTGTAGTTATTTTTAAATTTTTATTAATTATATTAGGTTAATTGTTTCTTTATAATTTTAGTTTTTTAGTTTAGTTATTTTAAATTTTTATAGTTTTAGTTTTCTAGAGTGGTTATTTTTAATTTTTTATATTTCTAAGTTTTCTAGCTTAGCTCTTTTAAGTAGAGTTTCACTATTTAACTTGTATAGTTCATCTATAAGCCTTGTTCTAAATGATCCAGAACCAAGGGCATTGTTTTTTATGTATTCAGCAGAAAGTTCTCCAGCTATTCCTATTGAAAGAGCACCAGTTATTGTTGCAAGTAATATATCATCATTTGAACCTATAAATCCTCCAATTATTCCAGTTAACATACATCCAGAACCAGTAATACGGCTCATGAGAGGGTCTCCATTTTTTATGGTGTATACATTTTTACCATCTGATATTATATCAATATGGCCTGATGCCATAACTACTACATTAATCTTTTCTGCTAATTCTTTTACTATTCTACCGTTGACTTTTATATTTTCTTTTGAGATTATATCCTCAGGGGCAACATCTACACCTTTTACAGTTTCTTCATTTTCTATATCTATATTATATTCTTTTGCAAGGATTTTTATCTCTGACATATTTCCCCTTATAACACTTATACTATAGTTATTAATTATTTCAACTGAGGTATTTGTTCTAAGTTCACTTGCTCCTGCTCCTACAGGGTCAAATATTACAGGTTTATATAAATTATCTGCTTCATCTAGACTTGCATACATACCTTCTATTTGACTTTTTGTTAAGGTTCCAATATTTATTACAAGGCTATCATTAATATTTACTATGTCTTTTTGTTCTTGAGGGTCTTCACTCATTAAGGGACTTGCACCTATTGCAAGTAATCCATTAGCAACGTCATTAACAGTTACATAGTTTGTAATACATTGGGTTAAAGGATTTTTTTCTTTTAGATTTTTTAATGTTTGAGGAATTTTATTTAATATTTCACTACTATTCATTATACCACACTATAATTTTACATTTTATCTATTTTCAATTTTTTAGCAATATTTAATATTTTTTTTTCATTTTTTTTTAAATTATTTATTATAATATATATTTATGTTAATTTTTACTCTTTTAAAAATTTTAATAAAAGTCTTATTTAATAGTAAGATTTATAAGTAAAAAATCATATAATTTTATATGTTATTATATTTTATGCCTCAGTGGCTCAGTCGGTAGAGCGCCAGACTTGTAATCTGGTGGTCGGGGGTTCAATTCCCCCCTGGGGCTTATATTATTGCTTATTTATTTATTAGATTATTATATTTTTATTATTTTCTTAAATATTAGCTAAATTTTCTTAGTTTTTTATTTGAATAATAATTTTTTATACTATTATTAATAAATTAAAAGAAGGTTTATTTTTTTTAGTATTTTTAATAAAAAAATATTATTTTTTTAAATTTCAAGAAAATTATCTAAAATCATAAGCTTTATATATAATGTTAAACTTACATATCATACGATATTTATTACTTTAAGTAATATTTTAATCTATTAATTATGGGACCATAGGGTAGCTTGGTCGATCCTTTGGGCTTTGGGAGCCTGAGACTCCGGTTCAAATCCGGGTGGTCCCACTGTCCCGCCTTAGCTCAATTTGGCAGAGCGTTGGACTGTAGATCCAAATGTTGCTGGTTCAAGTCCGGCAGGCGGGATTTTACTTTTGTTTTTCTAATTTATGGAAATTTTTCTAATTTTCTATAATATTAGCAAACCTTTATATATGAGGGTAACAAAAGTATTTATGTTACATATTATTAAATCTAATATGTGAAATTATATTTGTATGTGCCTTGGTGGTGTAGGGGCTATCATGTGGGCCTGTCGAGCCCGCGACTCGGGTTCAAATCCCGGCCAAGGCGCTTTACATTAATTTCATTTTGTTTTTTTCTTATAAGATTTAGATATGTATACAAATTTTGTATTGGAAAATTCCAAAATTTATTATTTTAAGGGCTCGTAGCTCAGTCTGGCAGAGCGCTTGGCTTTTAACCAAGCGGCCGCGGGTTCAATTCCCGTCGGGCCCGTTTTTCTTGTTTTTTATATAAATTTATCGTTTTTTCAATAATCTTTTTCATTATGGAGGAAATTAATTTGAAATTGGATATCCAAAAGCATCATTTAGTTCCAAAACATGAGATTTTAAGTGATGAAGAAAAAGAAGAATTTATTAGCAATTTAGAATACGATCAAGAAAATCTTCCTAAAATTTTATTAAAAGATCCTGTTGTTAAAGATATAGGTGCTGAAGAGGGAGATATTCTTAAAATTACTAGAAACAGTCAAACTGCAGGAGTTTTTGAAACTTATCGTTTGGTTGTAGATAAAGAAGCAGACTAAATTTAAAATTATGATTAATAGATATAAGTATAAAAACTGATTTTTAATATTTTTTAGTTTAGTGGATTAAATAGGTGTATTTGTCCATTTTTTATTTTAAACTAAAAGTACTTATATTATCAATATTTTCTGAATTTATAAGAATTAGATAATCTCTTATAAACAGATATTAAATTTATTACTTTTATCTTATAGTTGTTTTATTAAATAATTAATTTAATTTGTTAAAATTAAGATTATGGAAAGGTATCATTGATAATTTAAGATAAAATTAAGATATCTGAATGAAATCATTGATAATTTAATCATTCATAATTATGTTTTAAACATTATCTATTAAGTTCAAATTACCATTAAAATTAATTTACTTTTAATATAGCTTTATTAAGAAAATTAACTAAAATTAATTAACTAAATTAAATTTAGATTATTGCTTAAATGTAATTAAATAAGTTAAAATATTTTATACTTAGATGTATGGTTTAACTTTATTTTAACAGATAGCTTAAAATTATAAAATTAATATTTTTAATTAATAATTACACATAATTTATGGAGGAAGTCCATGACAGAAAAGACATGGGATTTGGTTGATTCATTTTTTGAAGAATATGACCTTGTAGATCATCATATTAAATCATATAATGATTTTATAAATAAACGTATACAAGAGATTATAGAATTTACAGATGAGATAAGTTTAGAAAATGGAAAATACAAAGTACGTACTGGCCAAGTAACTATTGAAAAACCTTTTACTAAAGAGGCAGATGGTTCTAAAACTGATATTTTTCCAACAGAAGCTAGACTTAGGAATTTAAATTATTCAGCTCATATGTATTTGGAAATGGCTCTTGATCAGGAAGGAGAACCTGAATCTGAATTTGAAAAAGTATATATTGGTGAATTACCTGTTATGCTTAAATCTAACATCTGTCATTTAGATGGTTTAGATGAAGAACAATTAGTTAGTGAAGGTGAAGATCCTCAAGACCCAGGTGGATACTTTATTGTTAATGGTTCAGAAAGAGCTGTTGTTACTATGGAGGAGATAGCTCCTAACAAGATTATTTTAGAACGTATGGATAACGCTGAAGATAGACATGCTAAAGCTATTGTTACATCTATTAAAAGTGGTTTTAGAGCAAGAATCACTCTTGAATATAAAAAACCTAGAAAAAGTGGAGTCTTTTTAAGAATTTCCTTCCCTTATGTACCTGGGGAAATTCCACTTGTAATACTTTTACGTGCTTTAGGTTTATCTACCGATCAGGAAATCATCACTGCAATTAGTAATGATTCTAATTTCCAAATGATGATTGCAGATGATATTCAAGTATCTAATACTAGTCTTAATATTGATAATGAAGAATTGGAAGGTATGTCTCCTGAAGAACGTGGGGAATATTATCGTTTAGCTGCAGTTAAATATATTGGTAATCGCGTAGCAAAAGGTATGACAGAGGAATACCGTATTAAACGTGCTGAAGACGTTATTGACAGATATTTACTTCCACATATGGGTGTGGATGAGGAAAAACGTAACGATAAAGCTATATATTTAGCAGAAATGACAGAAATGTTACTTCAAGTTATTGATGAACAACGTGAACCTCACGATAAAGACCACTATACTAATAAAAGACTTAGGGTTTCTGGAGATTTAATGGAAGATTTATTTAGGGTTGCATTTACTTCACTTACCCGTGATATGAGTTATCAATTAGAACGTAGTATTTCCCGTGGTAAAGAATTATCTATTAAACAAGCAGTTAGAAGTGATGTTTTAACTGAAAACATTAAACATGCTATTGCTACAGGTAATTGGGTTGGTGGAAGAGCAGGTGTAAGTCAGCTTTTAGATAGGACCTCTTATATGGGTACATTATCTCACCTTAGACGTGTTGTATCCCCTCTTACCAGAAGTCAACCTCACTTTGAAGCAAGGGATTTGCACCCAACTCAGTTTGGTAAAATTTGTCCTAATGAAACTCCAGAGGGACCTAATTGTGGGCTTGTTAAAAACTTAGCATTAATGTGTAAAATCTCAGAAGGTGGTGGCACCGATAAAACCATTGAAACTATTGAAAGTATGGGTGCTTTAAATGGTAATTTAGAAGGTGCTAAGGTTTATATTAATGGTGAGCTCATTGATTACTGTGAAAATCCTGAAGAATTTGCTGTTAATATAAGAGAAAAACGTAGAGCAGGAGATATTTCATCTGAGGTAAATATTACCTATTATGAAGATACTAATGAGGTTTATATTTTTGATGATCCTGGGCGTGCAAGAAGACCTGTTATTATTGTTAAAGAGGGTGTGCCACTTTTAAGTGAAAATCATCTTAAACAAGTTTCTAAAGGAGATCTTAAATGGGATGATTTAATTAAAATGGGTCTTATAGAATACTTGGATGCAGAAGAAGAGGAAAACACTTATATTGCAATGACTCTTGATGATTTAAATGAAGATCATACTCATTTAGAAATTGACCCAGCAACTATGCTTGGTATCTGTGCTGGAATTATTCCATTCTCAGATCATAACTCTTCACCAAGGAACACAATGGAATCTGGTATGACAAAACAGGCATTAGGTTTATATGTATCTAATTATGGTTTACGTACTGATACAAGGGCACATTTATTACACCACCCTCAAAAACCTATTGTAAAAACACGTATTATTGATTCTACTCACTATGATGAAAGACCTTCCGGTCAAAACTTTGTTGTAGCACTTATGAGTTATGAAGGATATAACATGGAAGATGCAATGGTTTTAAACAAATCTTCACTTGAAAGAGGTTTAGGTCGTAGTAGTTTCTTCAGGTCTTATGATACATCAGAGAAAAAATATCCTGGTGGTCAGGAAGATAAATTTGAAATTCCATCTAAAAGTGTTAAAGGTTACAGATCTGATGAAGCTTACAGAAATTTAGATGATAGTGGTATTGTTAATCCTGAAAGTAAAGTAGTATCTGGCGATGTCCTTATTGGTAAAACTTCACCTCCAAGATTCTTAGAAGAAATCGATGAATTTGGAGCAAGCTCTGAAAAACGTAGAGAAACTTCTGTTACTGTACGTCATGGTGAAGAGGGTATTGTTGATGCAGTACTTTTAACTGAAACTGTTGAAGGAAGCCGTCTTGCTAAAATCCGTGTTCGTGATACAAGACAACCTGAATTTGGTGATAAATTTGCTTCAAGGCACGGTCAGAAAGGGGTTGTTGGTCTTATATTATCTCAAGAAGATATTCCATTTACTGAAGATGGTGTTGTTCCAGATATTATTGTTAATCCACACGCTATCCCTTCCAGGATGTCTGTTGGACAGGTACTTGAAATGGTTGCAGGTAAAGCAGGATGTTTAAAAGGTGAACGTATTGATGGTACTCCTTTTAATTCTGAAATTGAGAAGGATATTAAACAAACCTTACTTGACTATGGATTTGAATCTGCAGGATGTGAATCTTTATACAGTGGAGTAACTGGTGAGAGAATAGAAGCAGAAATATTCATAGGTGTTGCATTCTATCAGAAATTACACCATATGACTTCAGATAAAGTTTATGCTCGTTCAAGAGGTCCAGTACAAGTACTTACACGTCAACCAACAGAAGGTAGGGCACGTGAAGGTGGTTTAAGATTTGGTGAAATGGAAAGAGATTGTCTTATTGCTCATGGTGCAGCACTTGCACTTAAAGAAAGATTACTTGATGAATCAGATATATTTGAAGCTATTGTCTGTAGTAATTGTGGTATGTTAGCAGTCTATGATAAAATGAGAGACAAAGTATATTGTCCTATCTGTGGAGATTCAGAAACATACCCTATTGAAATCTCTTATGCATTTAAATTATTGCTTGACGAACTTAAAAGTTTATGTATATTCCCTAAATTGGTTTTAAAAGATAAAGTTTAGGAGTTGTCGAATTTAATATTTTATTAAGGAGCCAATAAATTGAGCGATAAAGGAATTATTAAAAAAGTTAAACAAATTGATTTTGGACTAATGTCTCCAGAGGAAATTAGGAAAATGTCTGTAGTGAAAATTGAAACTCCAGATACTTATGATGCAGATGGTTATCCTATTGAAAATGGTTTAATGGATCGTCATTTAGGTGTTATTGACCCAAGTTTAAGATGTCGTACTTGTGGATTTAGAGGTGGAGATTGTCAAGGTCACTTTGGTAGTATTGACCTTGCAAGACCAGTTATGCATACTGGTTTTGGAAATACTGTTCATAAAATTTTACGTGCAACATGTAATGAATGTGGACGTATTCTTTTAACAGACCTTGAAATAGAGGAATTCAGAGAAAAAATTGAATTTTGTAAAGAACATGAAGAAAACATTAATGATGTTATCAAAGAGGTTTGGAAGGCTACTAAAAAAGATACATGTCCTCATTGTGGTGAAGAACAAGAGGATATAAAAATTGATAAACCTACCACTATTACTCAAGGAGATTATAAATTAACTGCAAGTGAAGTTAGAGAACGTCTTGAGAAAATTACAGATGAAGATTCTTATGTATTAGGTGTAGACCCGGCTGTTGCTCGTCCAGAATGGATGATTTTAACTGTTCTTCCAGTTCCACCTGTAACTGTAAGACCTTCTATTACTTTAGATACTGGAGAAAGGTCAGAAGATGATTTAACACATAAACTTGTGGATATTTTAAGAATCAACCAAAGATTAATTGAAAATATGGATGCTGGTGCACCACAACTTATTGTTGAAGATTTATGGGAACTTTTACAATACCATGTTACAACCTACTTTGATAATGAAGCATCAGGTGTACCTCCTGCAAGACACCGTTCAGGTCGTCCGCTTAAAACATTAGCACAAAGACTTAAAGGAAAAGAAGGTAGGTTTAGAAGTAACCTTTCAGGTAAAAGGGTTAACTTCTCAGCTCGTACAGTTATATCTCCTGATCCAAATATTTCTATTAATGAAGTTGGTGTACCTGAAATGATTGCAAAAGAAGTAACTGTACCAACTTATGTTAATGAATGGAATATTGACCAGATGAGAGAATACATTCAAAATGGACCAGATGTCCA
Organism: uncultured Methanobrevibacter sp.; assembly: GCA_900314605.1. Taxonomy (GTDB): domain Archaea; phylum Methanobacteriota; class Methanobacteria; order Methanobacteriales; family Methanobacteriaceae; genus Methanarmilla. The sequence continues at coordinate 11,936 of OMVX01000017.1, forward strand.
TCCAGGTGCAAACTATGTTATAAGATTAGATGGTCGTAAAATCAGAATATATGAAGAGACTAAAGAAAAAATCTTAGAACAATTAGAACCAGGTTTCATTGTTGAACGTCATCTTCATGATGGGGATATGGTATTGTTTAACCGTCAACCTTCCCTTCACAGAATGAGTATGATGGCACATGAGGTAAAAGTTCTACCATATAAAACATTTAGATTAAACTTATGTGTATGTCCTCCATACAATGCAGATTTCGATGGAGACGAAATGAACATGCATATTTTCCAAACTGATGAAGCACGTGCAGAAGCTAAATCCCTTATGAGGGTACAGGAACATATTTTATCTCCTAGGTTTGGAGGACCGATTATCGGTGCTATTCACGACCACATTTCAGGAGGATATTTACTTACCCGTGACGGTTCATACTTCACAGAAGAGCAAGCTTTCCAGGTCATCCGTAAATCCAATTTACTTGGAATATTATCTAAAACTAAACGTGATAAATTAACATTGAAACGTAAAAATCATGAAGATTGGACAGGTAAAGAATTATTCTCACTCCTCCTTCCAGATGATTTAAACTTACAATATAAAGGAGAAGTCTGTCAAAAATGTGATGAATGTTTAAAAGAAGCATGTGAAAACAATGCTTATGTTGTAATTGAAGACGGTGAATTAATCTACGGTGCAATTGATGAAAGTGCATACGGTTCATTTAGTGGTAAAATTTTAGATACTATTACAAAAGAATATGGTCCTGCTGCAGCTAAAACCTTCTTAGATAGATCTACCGATATGGCTATTTGTGGTATTATGAAAACTGGAATTACTACAAGTACAAATGATGAAGAAATTCCAGATGAAGCACAAGAACGTATTAAAGAACACTTGCAAAAAGCAGAAGCGAAGGTAGATGAATTGGTTCAAGCTTATGAACATGAAGAACTTGAAGCATTACCTGGTAGAAGTTTAGAAGAAACTCTTGAGATGAAAATCATGCAGGTTCTTGGTGAAGCAAGGGATAAATCTGGTGAAATTGCAGAAAGTTACTTTGATATGACAAACCATTCAGTAGTTATGGCAAGAACTGGTGCAAGGGCAAGTATGTTAAACTTAACTCAGATTACTGCTTGTGTCGGACAACAATCTGTTCGTGGTGGACGTATTCACAGAGGATACTCTGAACGTACCCTTCCTCACTTTAGGAAAAACGAATTAGGTGCAAAAGCTAAAGGATTTGTACACTCTTCCTATAAAGGAGGACTTGACCCTATTGAATTCTACTTCCACGCAATGGGAGGAAGAGAAGGTTTGGTAGATACAGCTATTCGTACAGCACAGTCTGGTTATATGCAAAGAAGACTTGTAAATGCACTTGAAGATTTAAAAGTTAAATCAAATGGACTTGTTACTGATAATCGTGGAATGGTTATACAAACATTATTTGGTGAAGATGGTGTAGACCCTGCTAAAAGTGATTTTGGTCAAGTAGCAAATCTAGATAAACTTATTGATCAAATGAGGATTAAAAAATAGGAGGAATATTATGCCAGAAAGTTTAACAAAAGATGAAATAATTAAAAAAGTTGAAGATGTACTTAACAAGAAAGGTATTACATTTCCTCCAAGTTATATTGAACAGATTGCAGAGGCATATATTAGACGTGAATTAACTGATAAGGAACTTGATACTTTAATTGATAAAGTTCAAGAAGCTTATAAAAGATCATTTGTTCAAGCTGGTGAGGCAGTAGGTACAGTTGCTGCTCAATCAGTAGGAGAACCTGGTACTCAGATGACCATGCGTACTTTTCACTATGCAGGGGTAGCAGAGTTAAACGTAACTTTAGGTTTACCACGTCTTATTGAAATTGTAGATGCTAGGAAAAAAATCTCTACACCTACAATGGATATATACTTATCTAGTGAAGAAAATGAGGATGGTATTGTACCAAATCAAGATGAAGAATTTGTACGTAAATTAGCTAATCGTATAGGTAAATCTACTATTAATGATGTTATTGCTGATTTTAACATTAATTATGCTGATTATAATGTTGAAGCTGTTATTAATAAAAGTAAATTAGAGGATAAACGTCTAGACTATGATGAAGTAATTGCTAAAATTGAAAAAGCACATAAAAAAGTTAAAATCAATGATAATAAATTTACTTTTGAACCAGGCAAACAGACTATACGTGAATTACGTCTACTTGCTGATAAAGTAAGAGATACACAAATTAGTGGTTTAAAAAATATTGGTAAAGTTATTATTAGAAAAGAAGATGAATGGATTATACATACCGAAGGTTCCAACTTAAAAGAGATTCTTAAAATAGATGGAATTGATAATGAAAAAACCACAACTAACAATATTGATGAAATCTATAATGTTTTAGGTATAGAAGCAGCTCGTAATTCTATAATTCATGAAGCTTTAAGAACTTTATCAGAACAAGGTCTTTCTGTAGATATTAGACATATTATGCTTGTTGCAGATATGATGACCTCTGAGGGTATTGTCAAATCTATTGGTCGTCATGGTATTGGTGGTGAAAAATCTTCAGTACTTGCTCGTGCAGCATTTGAGGAAACAGGTAAACACCTTTTAACTGCAAGTATTCGTGGTGAAACTGATAAACTTACAGGGGTTATAGAAAATATTATTATCGGTCAACCTATACCATTAGGTACAGGTTCTGTTGATATTATTATGGATAAAACCCAAGATGAGGCTACCACTAAATCTAATAGAACAAAGTCTAAAAAGATTTTAAAAGAGATTGAAAAGGAAAGAACAAAAAGTATGTATTAGATTAATAATGAAGTATTTTTCAAGTTCAATTTTATATCTAATATTTATTAATTTTTTTAATATTTAATTAATCAATTTAAATAATCTTTTTTATTTAAATATTAATTATTTTAATTCTTTTCATTTTTTAATTAAGTTTTAAAATTAGATTATCATTACATTTATTAATGATGTAATATAATCTTTTATTGTATTATTTTATTATTATATTCATATGTAAAACTGATTATTTAATTAATAGTTTTGCTTAAACCTTAAAGAAGTAGAAATCATCATTCTAAGATTATATTTCTGTTTAATTCTCATTATAATCTGTTTATTTAGATTGAAGATTTTTATTTAATAAAGACTACTTAAAACTTTATTTAATATTTGGTTTTAAATAGTTTTACAGACTCTAATATAGGCTCTGTTACAGAATTAATTTATAAATAATTAATTCTAAAATTTAAAAATATATAATTATTAGGAGGCAGATGATGGACGTAGATAGAGCAATCAGAGTAGCAGTAGATACAGGTGATGTAATTCTCGGCTCTGAAAAATCAATTCAATCTTTAAAATTAGGTAATGGTCAACTTGTTATTGTAGCAAAAAACAGTCCTAAAGATATTATTGAAGATGTAGAATACTATTCTAAACTTTCTAATGTTCCTTACTATGTGTATGATGGTACCAGTGTAACTCTTGGTTCTGTTTGTGGTAAACCATTTACTGTAGCTACATTAGTTATTAACGATCCAGGAGATTCTACTATACTAGAAGTAATGGGGTAGATTTTAGTGTCTATTAAATTTAGTTCTAAAGAAATTAAAATTATTGCATTATTTGAAAGTATGACTGGAGCTATGGTTCGTGATTGTATAATAGATGAGGAACATAGCAAAATTACTTTTGTTGTTAAAAATGGCGAAATGGGTTTAGCTATTGGTAAAGGAGGAAGTACTGTAACAAAATTTAAAAAGGCAGTAGATAAAGATATAGAAATTGTAGAACATAATGATGATCCTACTGTTTTTATTAAGAATATTCTTGCTCCTGCAGAACTTCAATCTGTTAAAGTTACTAAAAACCGTTCTGGAGAAACTGTTGCTTTTATTACTGCAGATAATGCTAATAAAGGTAAAGTTTTTGGTAAAGGCGGATCCAATATTAAAAGAGCTAAACTTCTTGCAGAAAGACAACATAATATTAGTAATATAACTTTAAAATAGTTAAATTACTTATTTTTTATTATTTTTATTATTTTTTTTTTAATTTTATACTTTTTTTTATTAAAAGAGTAATTATATATTATTATTCTTTACTTATTTTATTTATCTTATTTTATATAGGGATTTTTTAATATTTCTAACATTTTTTTAATAAAGGGTGTTCTCTAAATTTGTATTTTTATTAATAATTTCTTTATTTTGAAAATAAAAGATTTATAAGGATTTTAAAAATAATTTTTAGACTTTTATGTATACTCTAAAAGTTGATTAAATAAATAATAATATTTATCAATTAATCCATATTTTTTACAAGAAAACTTTTGCTGTGAATTTTATCTATTGCAGTTTTTCTTACTCTACTGCTTTTATCATTTTTTGCTATGTCTTTTAATGTTTCTTCATCACTTATTTTACCAATAGCAGCTATACGTACCGTTTCATTTGAATGTGTTTTAACTATACTTTTTAAAAATTCATCATCTGTTATTTTTAAAATAGCAAGTGTTGATAAGTGTTTACATGATTCGTTTTTTGCAATATTTTTTAATATTCTAGTATCGGTAATATTTTCTATTGCTTTTATAGATATGTTTTCACTATCATTTTCTTTAATTTCTTTATATTCTCTTTTTATAATATCATATAATATTTCATTATTATTTATTTTTTCAATTGCTGCTATACGAACACTACTATCATGATCTTCCAGTCCAATCTCTTCTAGTATACTTTCATCTATTGTTTTTGTACTAATAATCTGTTTTTTAAGATAGTTTTCATTAGTATTATTTAATATATTAGTTATTATTTCTGTATCTTCTATATTTTCAAGTGCTTTTTTTCTTATTATCCACTGATAATTTCCACATACAATTTCTTTTAATATTTTTTCATCTTTTATTTTAGCTGTAGCTTCAAGACATATATATTTATCCTTATTTTCTTTTATAATTTTTAACAGTTCTTTATCTTCTTTAATTTTATCTAATTCAGTTATATTCTTTTGTTTTTCATCTATTTTCTCTTTTTTTTTAAGTTTATTAAAAAATCCCATTAATGACACCTTACACATTTTTTCTATAAACTAACTGGATATAATTTTATTAATTCTTAAGATAATTGGGAAATACTTAAAATATATACAAAAAGGAATAATATTAAAACATATATTTGTCTTTTCATTTGTAAAAATTCACCTTATGTTGTTAATTTATACACTTTTTTTTAAATTTTCCTTTTTTTTATTTGTTTTATTTTTACTATATTCCTTTTTATTTTAATGATATTTATCAATTTTTTACTTGTTGATAATGTTGATTGTGTTAACTTTATATACTTGTTGATAAGATTCATATAATTTGAAGTTTAATTATATATTTAGGATAGATTTAATGGAAAAGACTATTAGAGTCAGTTTATTAAATCATAAAAGACTTGCAGATATAGCTCATAAGAATGATTCTTTTAATGACATAATCGAATAGATTTTATTTGAGTATTATAAATTTTGTGTTAACCCTCTTTTTTAGAATGATTTTTTCAAATTTTAATTTTATAAAAAATTTTAAAAAATTAATTTTTATATATAAAAAACATTAGCTTTATAAGGTGCAATGTATATAATTTATACTAATAGATATTGCTAAATATCTCTATGTTGTTTTTCTTAGGAATTTGTTTAATCAGGTTCTAAGAGGTTTTTTATTTGTATTATGCATAGATTCTATAGCTATAAGTTACTTTTTGCTTATGGAAAATTTATTAGTATTAGTTAGCACTATCTATAGATAAATTTTAATTAAATTAAAATATTGTAATTCTTATTATAATTTTTTTAATCTAATTAGTAATGTGTGCAATATATTTAAAATTACTAATTATTTATTCTAAATTTATTAAATTACAATTAAATTATTTAAAATATCCGGACTAATTTAATTTTATTTATCTTAATTATTATGATTCTATCTAATTTAAAAATTTAGATTACATTATGTCTCATCAATATAATGTAAATCGCAGCGGTGGATTTTTAATTATTTAGTTTATTAATATTACATTCTTTGAAAACTAAAAGTCCAAGAAGTTATATATAGTTTTCAAGGGTATTATTTAAAATTTTTAGGTTCAATCCTATTGTATTAGTAAAATAAAAAAATTAAAGAGGTTAATATAATGCCAGGACTTTTTGCAGCAGGTAAACTTAAAAAAAATAGACAAAATTTTAAGTGGAAAGATGTAGATTATAAAAGGAAAGCATTACGTTTAGATGTTAAGGCTGATCCTCTTGAAGGAGCTCCTCAAGCTAGAGGAATTGTTATTGAAAAAGTTGGTATTGAAGCAAAACAGCCTAACTCCGCTATCCGTAAATGTGTACGTGTTCAATTAATTAAAAATGGTAAACAATTAACTGCGTTTGCACCAGGTGATGGGGCAATTGGATTTATTGATGAACACGATGAAGTAATGATTGAAGGAATCGGTGGACCATCTGGAAGGTCTATGGGAGATATTCCAGGTGTTCGTTGGAAAGTATCTAAAGTTAACAATGTTGCATTATCTGAAATGGTTTCAGGTAAAATAGAAAAACCTGTAAGGTGAATATTATGTCTGATTTATTATTTGATAAATGGGATTTATCTGAAGTTGAAGTAAATGATCTTGGACTTGTAAACTATATTTGTCTTGAAGGTAATGATGTACCTCACACTTCAGGTAGACATGTTAAAAGACAATTTGCAAAATCTAAAGTTTCTATTATAGAAAGATTAATGAATAAAATCATGAAATCTAAAAGAAACGCTGGTAAAAAAAATAAAGCTTATGCTATTGTTAGTGAAGCTTTAGATATTATTCATGATAAAACTAAAAAAAATCCTGTTCAAATTTTAGTTACTGCAATTGAAAACACTGCACCTCGTGAAGAAACTACTCGTATTAAATATGGTGGAATAGGTTATCAAGTTGCTGTAGATATATCCCCACAAAGAAGAGTAGATTTATCTTTAGGTTTTATTACAAGAGGAACATTTAGATCTGCATTTAAAAATAAAAAAACTGCAGGTGCATGTTTAGCAGATGAATTACTCCTTGCTTCTAATGAAGATTCAAGAAGCTTTGCATTACAGAAAAAAGAAGAGAAAGAAAGAGTAGCTAAAGCAGCTCATTAGATTTATTATGTTTATATAGGTGATTTCTTTGAGTAGACGAGACAAAATGATTGCAAAAATTAAAGAATTAATGTTTAAACCTGAACAAATCAGAAATATCGGTATTTGTGCTCATATTGACCACGGTAAAACCACATTATCTGATAACCTTCTTGCTGGTGCAGGTATGATTTCTGAGGAGTTAGCAGGTGATCAAAGATTCTTAGATTTTGATGAACAAGAGCAAGCTCGTGGTATTACTATTGATGCAGCAAACGTATCTATGGTTCACGATTATAAAAAAGAGGAATACTTAATCAACTTAATTGATACTCCAGGTCACGTTGACTTCGGTGGGGATGTTACCCGTGCAATGAGAGCTGTAGATGGTGCAGTTGTAGTTGTTTGTGCAGTAGAAGGTATTATGCCACAAACTGAAACTGTATTTAGACAAGCTTTAAAAGAAAATGTTAAACCTGTTTTATTCATTAACAAAGTGGACCGTTTAATTAATGAGTTAAAATTAGATGGTAAGGAATTACAAGACAGATTCTTAAAAATCTTTATGGAAGCTAATAAATTGATTAAAAATATGGCTCCTGAAGATAAAAAAGAGGAATGGGCTCTTGATTTTACTGATGGTAGTGTAGCATTTGGTTCTGCATATCATAATTGGGCTATTAATGTACCTACTATGCAGGAAACTGGAGTAAACTTTAATGATATTATTGATTATTGTAATAATGATAATCAAAAAGAATTAGCTCAAAAAGTACCTTTATCTGATGTATTACTTGGTATGGTAGTTGAGCACTTACCTTCTCCTAAAGAAGCACAAGTTTACAGAGTACCTAATATATGGGATGGAGATGCAGATTCTCCAGCTGGTGAAGGTATGATTAATACTTCTCCTGATGGACCACTAGCAGTAATGGTTACAAATGTATCTGTAGATAAACATGCAGGTGAAATTGCAACTGGTAGGGTTTACGGAGGAGCTATTGAAAAAGGTACAGAAGTATATTTAGTTGGTGCTCATGCTAAAAGTAGGGTACAACAAGTAGGTGTATACTTTGGACCTGAAAGAGTTAACACTGATAAAGTTCCTGCAGGTAATATTGTTTACGTTGCTGGTGCAAAAGGTGCTATTGCTGGTGAAACCTTATGTTCTCCTGAAGATAAAATTAAAGAATTTGAAGGTTTAGAACATATTTCAGAACCGGTAGTTACTGTTGCAGTAGAAGCTAAAAATACTAAAGATTTACCTAAGTTAATTGAAGTATTAAGACAAGTTGCAAAAGAAGACCCAACTATTAAAGTTAATATTAATGAAGAAACTGGTGAACACTTAGTATCTGGTATGGGAGAACTTCACTTAGAAGTTATTACATTTAGGATTAATGATAAAGGTGTAGAAATTACTACCTCAGAACCTATTGTTGTATACAGAGAAACTGTTGCTGGTACTGCTGGACCTGTTGAAGGTAAATCCCCTAACAAACATAACAGATTCTATATTGAAATTGAACCTATGGAAGAAGAATTATTTGCTGCTTATCAAGCAGGTGACCTTAAAGAAGGTCGTGTTAAATCTAAAGAAGAAGCAAATACTTTCATGGAATATGGAATGGATAAAGAAGAAGCTAGAAGAGTTTGGGGCGTATACAGTAAAAGTATGTTCATTAATATGACTCGTGGTATACAATACTTAGATGAGGTTAAAGAGTTATTAATGGAAGGATTTGAATCTGCTATGGATCAAGGTCCTATTGCAAATGAAATTTGTATGGGATTAAAATTCAAATTAATGGATGCAAAACTTCACGAAGATGCTGTTCACAGAGGACCTGCACAAGTTTTACCCGCTGTTAGAAAAGCAATCTTTGGTTCTATAATGTTAGCTAAACCTACATTACTCGAACCTATGCAAAAAGTATTTATTAATGTACCGCAAGATTATATGGGTGCATGTACTAGGGAAGTTCAAAACAGAAGAGGTAACATTGTAGATATGCAACAAAGTAACGATATGGTTACTATTGAATCTAAAGTACCTGTTGCTGAGATGTTTGGATTTGCTGGAGATATTCGTTCTGCTGCTGAAGGTAGATGTTTATGGTCTACAGAAAACTGTGGATTTGAAAGATTACCTGGTGAGTTACAGAAAAATATTATCAGACAAATCAGACAAAGAAAAGGTTTATCTGAAGAACCTTATGGTGCATCCCATTACTTAGAATAAATAATTAAATTATTAAAATTTAAAATATTTTCTAAAAAGAAATATTTTTTTTATTTTAATTATTTAATTTCCTTTATATTTTCATATTTTTATTATTCACTGAATTTTAAAGGATTTTAAAGCAAAATTCTTAATTAACATTTATTTTAAAATTCTAAATTATACAAAAAGAATTTTATAATTAATGTATTAATTAAAAAAATTAGAATTTTATTTTTTCAAATTTTTCGAAAAAATAAAAAAGATTAGTAAAAAATCATTATGTTTTTATATATGAAAGTACAATTTTTAAATATGCTATATGCATAATCCAAACTAATGATTACAATTTTAGACTGGAGGTTATTATAATGGCAAAAGAAAAAGAACATTTAAATTTAGCATTTATTGGACACGTTGATCATGGAAAATCCACTTTAGTTGGACACTTATTATTAAAAGCTGGTGCAATTGCTGAACAACAATTAGATGACGGTGAAAATAAATTCAGATTTGTTATGGATAAATTAGGAGAAGAAAGGGAAAGAGGAGTAACTATCGATTTAGCTCACCAAAAATTCTCCACTAACAAATATGATTATACTGTTGTAGACTGCCCAGGACACAGAGATTTTGTTAAAAACATGATTACTGGTGCTTCCCAAGCTGATGCAGCTGTACTTGTAGTAGCAGCAGACGATGGTGTTATGCCACAAACTAAAGAACACATATTTTTATCCAGAACTTTAGGTATTAATCAAATTATTGTTGCTATTAACAAAATTGATGTTGTAGATTACAAAGAAGAAAAATACAATGAAATTAAAGATGCTGCAACTGAATTATTAAAATCTATCGGATACAAACCTGATGAAGTACCTTTCATCCCATTATCTGCATTTGAAGGAGATAACATTAAAGAAAAATCCGATAACACTCCTTGGTATAAAGGTGACACCTTAATGGATGCTTTAGAAAAATTAGAAGTACCACCTAAACCAATCGACAAACCATTAAGAGTTCCTATTCAAGATGTATACTCTATTACTGGTGTAGGTACCGTTCCTGTTGGAAGAGTAGAAACTGGTGTAATGAAACAAGGTGAAAACGTTATCTTCGAACCAGCTGGAGCTTCTGGAGAAGTTAAATCTATCGAAGAACACCACGAAATAATGGACTCTGCAGAACCTGGAGACAACATTGGATTCAATGTAAGAGGTGTAGGTAAAAACGATATTAGAAGAGGAGACGTAGCTGGACACACTTCCGATGCTCCTACTGTTGCAAAAACCTTTGATGCACAAATCGTTGTTTTACAACACCCTGGTGTTATTACTGTAGGATACACTCCTGTATTCCACTGTCACACTGCACAAATTGCATGTACTTTCTTAGAATTAACTTCCAAATTAAACCCATCTACTGGTCAAGTTGATGAAGAAAATCCTGACTTCTTAAAAACCGGTAATGCAGCTATGGTAAAAGTTCAACCTACAAAACCTATGGTTATTGAAGATGCTAAAGTCATTCCTCAAATGGGAAGATTTGCTATTCGTGATATGGGTCAAACTGTTGCAGCTGGATTATGTACCGGTATTGAACCAGCTAAATAGGTTTAAAATATTAAGTTTTTAAAGTTTTAAACTTTAATAAAACTTATTTCATTTTTTTAAAATTTAATTTTTAAAATTATTTTTTAAAAAAAATTAATCTATATTTTTTGTTTATTTTTGGGAGGAAAATTAATGAATCAACAAGCAAGGATTAAACTTACTGGTACTAATCCAGATGATCTTTCAGATGTTTGTGATCAAATTAAAAAAATTGCAGAAAGAACTGGTGTAGACATTTCTGGTCCTATTCCACTTCCAACTAAAAAATTAGTTGTTCCTACAAGGAAATCTCCTGATGGAGAAGGTAAAGCTTCATGGGAAAAATGGGAACTTCGTATTCACAAACGTTTAGTTAGTATTGGTGCTGATGAAAGGGCTATGAGACAAGTTATGAAAGTCAAAGTACCTGATCAAGTAAGTATTGAAATTGAACTTAAAAGTTAATTAATTTTATAATAGTTTGAATATTAATAATTCTTAAATATCTATTCTTTAGGATATTTAATTAATATTTTAATTATTATAGATATTGTGTTATTTAATATTATAATTAATTCACAAGTCTATGTATTTTTTAATTACTCCTTATTTTTCATTGCCGAGATAGTCTAGTCTGGTAAGGCGCAGGACTTGAAATCCTGTGGAGTAACCTCCTCCTGGGTTCAAATCCCAGTCTCGGCGTTTTAATAATTTAAATTTTACTTTTTTTTATTATTTTTTGACTCTTTTTGAATATTCTTTTATATATTCTAAATATTTTTTTTCTTGTTTTCATATCCCTTTTTATCAATTTTATTAAATACTAATTAATATATATAATATAGTATGGAAATTTCTAAAGAAGAAATGAAAGAGTATATATGTAAAATTTATGCTCGTTTAGATAAGGTTTCTCCTGTAGATTTTGATTGTGGAGAGCTTTGTGGTGAAGTATGTTGTGTCTATGATTTAGATGATGATGCTGAAGAACTTGCATTATATCTTCTTCCAGGTGAAGAGTTAATGTATGAGGATACTGACAGTTTCCAGTTATATTATCTTGATTCATCAGAGATAAGATATCCTCATTCTTGGAAGGGTCAAATTTATTTGGTTAAATGTACTAATCCTCCTAAATGTGATCGTAGTATTAGACCAATACAATGTAGAACATTTCCACTTATTCCTCATATTTCTAAAGATGGCCAGTTTCATTTAATTGTTGATGAAGAAGAATTTCCATATATTTGTCCTCTTGTACATGATGGTGTCAAATTAAATGAAGATTTCATTCTTGAAACATATAATATATGGAAGGTATTAGCACGTAATCCTCTTGTATTTGATCTGATTGATATGGATTCTAGAAAAAGAGACAATTGTAATCGTAATTATCAGATTATAATATAAAACACTGATTAATTAAAGAATTTTTGATTTAATTGATATGGATTCTAGAAAAAGAGATATTTGTAATCTTAATTATCAGATTATAATATAAATTCTAAGATTAGTTAAAGACTTAATATAAATAAAAAAAAGAAAAAAATAAAATAATTTTTAAAACAATTATAAACTTTCACTATTTAAAACCAAGTAGGTTTATTTTCTTTAACATCATAATCCATGTTATTATCAGTGATAATAAACATGATATAATTATAAATGATGGTTTATAGAAGTATCCAATAATTATGAATATAATTGTAAATAATATATGTATAATACCTGCATTATAATTTTTGATTGATTCCTGTAGGAATGAATTTGTTTTATCTATTTTTTTCATTTCAATTGTAGCAACTATAAAGCCTATGTTAATCATAATAAAATCTAGACCATAAAGACATTGGGGTACAAATTCATTAAAGTTATTAGCTACAAAATTTGTTAAATATGGTATAAATGATAAAAATAATAATGATACTGATATCGCCCAGATAGCTTTATAATTTATCTTTTTTACTATTGAAAATAGATTACAGCTTAGATTCCATATTTTAAAACAAACAATAAAACTAATTGCATATGCTATAAGATCAAGTTTTATTTCAAATAAAGCATCTAGATTACCATTTGCAGCAAGTGGGATTTCAATAACAATTATTGTAATAATTATTGCAATAATCGCATCGATTAATGCTTCAAATCTTTCTGTATTTTCAATTTCTTTTCCCTGCTTTCTATTATATATAATACTTAAAGCTACTGCAAAAAGACTTGTAATATAAATTCCAGGTATGAATATTGTATATGATATTATAAAACCAATCAGTGTAACAATTATAGGGAATATATAATGACTTCTTTTAATATTTAATTCTTTTAATTTTCCATTTGACTTATTAGCTCCAAAAATTGCTATTACTGATATAATATGAGATAAATTTGTAAAAAGTATTAGTAATCCAAATACTGTCTCAGCAGTTAATGAATATATATTTAATGCTACATATTTTGCAAAATATGGAAAAAGTGTAAATAAAAAGATTGAAGATCCATATGCAAGTAAAGCTCTATTATCTATATAATCTATATGTTGGAATAATTTCTGATTACTATACCAGATATTGATAATTGATAAGAATACTATAATATATGTTATAAAATCAAGGTAATTACTAAAAAACCCTCCCCATGTAGGGTTTATAGGTTCTGAAATTTTTAAGACTAAAATTGTTATAATTATTGCAAGTACTGCATCATAAAAAGTTTCAAATCTATTAGTATTCATAATTCTAATATAGTTTTTATTGATAAATAAATATTATTTTTTAGTATTATTTGTTTACTTATTTTTTAATATCTACTTTTATTTGATTAAGCTTGAGCTTTTTAATAAAAGTAATAGGTTTCATAGGATTTTTTTTAATTCTTTATTTAATTCTTCAATTGTACTTACAACAGTTTTATCATTTAACCCTTCTATATATGGCCTATTTACTATAATTATTTTTATGTTTAATTTATTTGCTGCTTCTATTTTTTCTCTAAATCCACCAGTATTCCCACTTTCTTTTGTTAATATTATTTTTGCATTTACCTTTTTATATAAATCTAGATTTTCCTTAAGACTTATTTTTTTATCTTTATTTTTACTTGCTGTCATTGGGAATATATGGTCTTCACTTATCCCAAGTTCTCTACATTTATCTAGGGATGTTTTAACCCTTAATACTCTTATGTAGAATTTATCTACCTCTACATTTTTTAATACAGAACTAGCAGTATTGATTCCTCCAAGATGAAGAACATTTCCTTTAAGTGACTGGTTAATTATTAATTTTCCAGCTTCTTCAAAGGATTTTACATTGTATACATTATTAAAGTTTATATTTTCAATATCTTCAATGTGTAAGGATGGTCTTTCAAATCGGATAAAGGATATTTTTTTTATATCTACAATCTCTGATGCTGTTTTTGTTACATGGACTGCAAAGGGGTGGGTAGCATCTATATATAGGTCAATATTATATTCATCTAAAACCTTAAGAATATCCTCTTTTGGAAGGGGTCGTGATATTACCTTATCACTTCCAGATTCTTTTGCTATATTACCTCCATATTCTGTTGTAGTACTTGTGATAATATAGTTTTTAGAATAATTTTCTTTTAAAAATTTTATTATCTCTATAGATTCTGCAGTTCCACCCATAATAAATATATTCATATAATCTCCTTATTTTAAGCATTGGATTTATTAAGTTTTTTAATTTTTTTTTTTACTATTTCCTTTAATTTGGTTTTTTACATTTTTATTATTTAGTGATATTTTTAGGCAAATGTTTTTATTTCCCTTTACTATTAGAACTTTTAAGAAATGTTTTTCTCATAATATATTCGCCAATAAATATACTTGTTCCAACTATAAATATTAAAATCCAATCTACAAGGCCAATTGCTGTTGTTCTAAATATTATTTGTAATGGTTCAATGTATATAACTAATAATTGAAGTATAAAAGAACCAATAATAGCATAGGTAAATGCTTTATTTTTCTCATCACTATTTGCCCTATTATTTATAGCATTAAATAATTGATATACTACAAATAATGAAAAAGCTATTGTCATAGCTTTAGTTAATGCTAGTTTATATCCAAGAACCATATTTTTACTTAATTCATATTCAAACAGGGCTAATGTTCCTATAGTCATTATTAATCCTGAAATGAATATCCTTAGTAAATCTTTTTTATTTAATATTTCTCCATTTTCAGCTTTACGTTTCATTAAATTTCTTTCAGCCCCTTCTGCTCCAAGTGATTGAGCTGGAGGTCCATCCATAATAATATTAATCCATAATATTTGTATAGGATTAAATGGTATAGGCATATTTAAAATACTTGCTGTTACTATAGTAAGTATTGCTCCTACATTTGTAGAGACCTGAAATTTTACAAACCTTCTTATATTGTCAAATATTTTACGTCCTTCTTCAATTGCTTTTACAATTGTTGAAAAATCATCATCCTGTAGAACCATATCTGCTGATTCTTTTGCAACATCTGTTCCACCACCCATTGCAACTCCAATTGATGCTTTTTTAAGTGCTGGTGCATCATTTACACCGTCCCCTGTCATTGATACAACATTATCTTTTGATTTTAATGTTTCAACTATTCTAACTTTCTGTTCTGGATAGACTCTAGCATATACTTCTACATCATCACAGATTTTTAAGTATTCCTCATCACTAAGCTGGTCTAGTTCTGTTCCTGTTAATACTTTACCATTATTTAATATTCCTAATTCTTTTGCAATTGCACTGGCAGTGTCTTTATGGTCTCCTGTAATCATTCTTACTTTTATTCCTGCACTTTTACATTTTTCAATTGCTTCTTTTGCATTTTCTTTTGGAGGATCCATTATTCCTATTATTCCAGATAGTGTAAGTTCCCTTTCAATTTCTCCATCAGGTATATTTTCTATACTATCTTTCGGGTTTATATCTATAGTTTTATATGCAAGTGCCAGTACTCTTAAACTTTTATTACTCATTTTTTCAAATCTTGAAACTACCTTTTCTTTAATTTCATCATCAATAATTTTAATAGTTCCCTTATCATCTATGTATTTACATAAGTTTAAAACTATTTCAGGAGCACCTTTTGTATAGGATATTATTTTTTTATTATTGGATGTATAAGTATCACTATTATTTTCCAAATCAGTCTCATTTTCATTAAGACTATGTATTGTTGTCATCATTTTACGTGTACTTGTAAGTGGAATTTCACCTAATCTTGGATATTTATCGCTTAAAGTACTGGTAGGATAATTACTTTCACTAGCAAATAAAAGTGCTGCACCATCAGTTGGATTACCAATAGGCTTATCATCTTTTAAAATAGCATTATTACAAAGATAAGCACATTCAATACTTTTATCAGAGTAGATTTCACTTTCACGAACACTCATCTGATTTAAGGTAAGTGTACCTGTTTTATCACTACATATAATATTACAGCTTCCAAGAGTTTCAACAGCAAGAAGTTTTCTAATAACAGCATTAGATTTTGCCATCCTTTGCATTCCAAGTGCAAGAGTTAAAGTTAAAACAGCAGGAAGTCCTTCAGGTACAGCTGCAACTGCAAGAGAAACTGCAGTCATAAAGTTTTCAACAATATTCATTCCCCTAAAGAATTCAAGTATAAATACAAGTATACAAACAATAACTGCAATTGCTCCTAAATACTTACCAAGTTTATCAATTTTCTTTTGTAGAGGGGTTTCATCAGAATCTTCCTGTATAATTTTTGCAATTTTACCAATAGAAGTATTCATTCCAATATTAAAGACAAGACCAACTCCTCTTCCAGAAACAACAGTTGATTCCATATATAAAATCTTATCCTCTAATTCTCTCATATCCATATTGTCAATATTATCATTTTCATCATAATCTCCATTTTTAAGCACAGGTTCAGATTCTCCTGTAAGTGAAGATTGATCAATCTTAAGTTCAATAGCCTTAAGAAGTATAATATCAGCAGGAATCTTATCTCCCTCTTCAACAGTAACAATATCTCCAATAGTAAGGTCTTTAGCATCAATTAATGATTTTTTACCTTCTCTTTTAACTAAGGCAGTTGTATTTACTATATTTTTCAATTCTTCCATAGCCTTTTCAGCTTTATGTTCTTGACGATAACCAATAATTGCATTAAATGTAACTACAACTAGAATTACAATTGAATCTATAACATCCCCAATAATATATGCAGCAATTGCAGCAATAATAAGTAATATAATTAGCGGTTCACTAAACTGCTTTAAAAAACTAATAATTGGACTTGTTTTTTCACTCTCTTCAATTACATTTAAACCAAACTTTTCCTGTCTGATTTTTACTTCCTGATTATTAAGTCCATCCCTATTGGATTCGTATTTTTTTAAAATTTCATCGGTTTTTGTCATAGATTTCACTTTCAAATCAATTATAATCAATAATCATATAAAATAGTTTTTTTTTATTTTATTTTATTTTATTTTAATGTTCACTTAGTATATTAACTAGTTTACTTGGAAATTAACTAATTTACTTATTTGTACTATTTACTTATTATATTACACTAGTTTAATTAGTATATTATAATCTTTTTTTATAATAAACTTATCTAAATCTAAATATTAAAAACAGATTTTTCATAAGCTTTATTTTAAGGATTTTTATCTAAAATCATAAATATAAAAATTAGCTTTTTTATAATTTTTTAACTTCATTAAAGCTAATTTCCTACTTAGGTTTTCTCCACTTAAAGGTTTAATAATAAGTTGACATTTAATAGTTTTTGCAAGATTAAATATGTATGGTTGAAGTTCATAGGGAGGTCTAATAGAATACATTAAATCAATATCCCTATATAAGTTGTAATTAGGATTTTTCAAATCATCTTTAATAATATCTTCCTGTGTAGGTTTAATATCTGTTTTTATAAGGTTAATATTATCATATTTTTCTATAATATTACTTACATCATAGAAATGACCTATGGCAAGTTCTGCTACATTAAGATTTTTACCATTAATAAATTTAGAAACATATTCTCCAAAGTCATCCCACATTCTACTCATTCCTATGTGTTTATTTAATATTCTATTTTAATAAATTTATCGTAAGTTAGTAATTATTTTAAACTTAAATGATTTTAAGTTTTAGTTTAACAATATAACTTAGTGTTTCTAAATTAAATATTAATATAAAATTAAATATATTATATTATATTAATTACTAAAACTATACTTATTATTTTATAGTCTTATTTTCCATAAATAATAATGTTTATCTGTTTTTGAGGTTTAATTTATGATTATCCGTCAATTTATTGAAAATGATCTTAAAAGGGTCTATGAAATAGAAACAATGTCATTTAATTCATCTTATGGTGTAGAAATGATTTTAAAGCTATTTAAAATAGGTTCTGGTTTTTTGGTAGCAGAAATTGATGGGTATATTGTAGGTTATATTATTTTCTGGATGAAGGAAGAAAATGAGGGCCATATTATTTCTTTGGCTATTGATAAAAATTATCGAGGTCTTGGAATAGGAACTTCTCTTTTAAAAAAAGCTATTTTAGTTTTTAAAAATGCGAATGCTGAATTTGTTTCTCTTGAGGTTAATGCAAACCATGAGGATAGTGTAAGATTTTATAAAAACTTTGGTTTTTATATAGACAGGAAGGTTCCACACTATTATGATAATGATGAATCAGCATATGTAATGTTTTATGATTTTGAGTAATTTTTGCTTATATTTTATAGTACTTTTATTCTTTAAAAAGAAGTAGATTATATTTTTTAAAATTTAGTAAGTATTAATTTTAGAAGATTTTTATTAGTTTTTTTTTTAAAATTAATATATTATTTATTTTTAAAATATATTTTATTAGATTTTTTTTTAAAATTTAGTATACTATTTAGTTTTAGAAAGATTTTTATTAGATTTTTTAAAAGTTAGTATAGTATTTAGTTTTAGAAGTAATTTTATTTAATTTTTTGAATTTATTCATAATTTTAAATAAAAAAAGTAGGGATTAAAAAAAGTAGAGATTAAATTAAAAATTTATCTCCTAAATAAGCTAGTTAAGTTATTATATTCCATTTGTCCAATATGTGTTATTGTATCCATATTTATTGTACCATTTGCAAATAGTATTATTAGAAGGACAATATAGAATGCATATATTGCTAGTTGTATAACTCCATGTCTTTTAATATTATAATCTTTACGTGTAACCAAGTAAATACTTACAATTATTCCTAGCATACTACCTATTATAGCAAGTACATATCCGAGGAATATTAAGAAATTCATTCCAAAAGATCTTTTAGGTTTATCAAATTCAGGAGTTATAGGTTCTTCATTTATATATTCTTGATTCCTTGTTAAAGTTGTTGGATTATTATCAGTATTTTCTTCTTTATTTTCTGTGATATTTGGAGTATTATCGCTAGTTTTTTCATTAGGTTCCTGTGCAAATATTGTTGGTTCAGGGATGTGGATTATTGGAGAATTTTCGGGGGTGAATTCTTTTCCACAATATATACAGAATCCAAATCCTGAACGATCTGTTTTTCCACAATTTGGACATTTTCTTATTTCCATAATATCATTCCATCTTTATTTATTTTAATAGTCCTTTATTAAATGGGTTTATATTAAAGTTTACATTTATATTTTTTGTTTATTTTTCTATAATTTTTTATGAATAGTATTTTTTTTATTTTTATTATTTTCTTTTATATATTTTATATGGAATAAAATTATTAAGCTAAATTTAATTTAGCTTAATTAGTAATTATCTTTTACGTTTTTTTCTTATTCCAATATATAATAGGATTCCACCTATTATTACAATTATTGGTATTGCAATTAATAATATATTCATATCTTCATATGATTTAAATTCAGATGTTTTTGGAAGATTCATAGTATTTGCATCATGGTCATCATCGGTTATAAGTGCAAAATTATATAATAAATCATTATACCCTATACTTGCACCATTATATTCTATATAATCAGGTGCACGTCCATTTTTATCCATATAATCTTTTACTATTTCTCCCATTTCTTCATAATCATATATACTATAACTTGATGCGGTACTTAAAGAATAATCTTTAGGATTTGTCGCATTTTGGTATTTGCCTGGTTCATTTAAACCTTCTCCTGAAATATATGATGATAAGAGGTATAATGCTTGTGGGCCGGTATATCCTGCGTATGTAACATTTTTCTGTCCTAAATGTTGTTTAAGTATTATATCTCCTGAGATGTCTCCAATTACACTTACATCTAACTTAGTACGTATAACACTATTTTCATTTAGGTTTTCGTTTGAAGAATCATAATTGTGTATGGCTTCTACTATTTGACTTGCAATGTATTGGTTTTTTTCACTATCACTATAATACATATCTCCATCTTCATCTGTATTTTCAGGTAATGATTGCACTGGTTGTATAATATTTACCCCTGCTTCACTTAAAAAATTTCCAGGGTTTTTTAGTGAAAGAAAAGTTTTATCTGACCAGTTATCGTCCCATGCTCTTCTTAGTAGTGATAGGTTATTTAAATCAATAGAACCTACATTAACGAATATTACTTGTTTATCTACTTTTGTAGAGTATTTACCTAACTCATATAAATTTGCTGCATCTGAAAATGCAAAACTTACACATACATCAGTATTTGATTCCATAGCTCTTGTACCTTCACCAGGTCCCGGTGCATCTGGATCTACTTCTACTGTTATACTACTATCTTCGGCTTCAATATAGGTTTTTATTTCATTAAGCATTTTAGCTTCTTCACCTTTTTGGCCAAATAGGTTATCTGAGGTTAAAAATACTGATGTTGCATTAACTGCACTAAGGGTAGGACTTAGCATTATAGTTAATAATATTAATATTGTAAGTATCTTTTGAATATTCATAACTAATCTCCGTAGGTTTTCTAATATTTTTTAATTATTTAATAAATTTATTAAATTTTAGTTTTTCCATTTAAAATATCTTTATAGTCTTTAAGATTTTTCTCTAAAAGTTCAGGAATATTTAATTCATATGGGCATTTTTCTATACATTTACCGCAGCGGTTACATTCTTCAATTTTCATCATCATCTCTTGAGCTTCAGGAGTTAGACTTGGCTTAGAGGGCATACGTCTAATCCACAGTGACATTCTTGCACATTTAAATATTTCTATTCCTACACTACATGGGCTACAGTATCCACATCCTCGACAGAAATCTCCACTTAACTCTTGTCTGTCTTTTTTAATAATATTACTAAGTTCATTATCAAGTTTCACATCTTCTTTCATGTAAGATAAGAATTCGGATAGTTCTTCTTTTCTTTGAACCCCCCAAATTGGTGCTACATTATCAAATTCATTAATATATGCATATGCTGCTTTAGAATTTCTAAGTAATCCTCCACCCATAGCTTTCATTGCTATAAATCCAATATTTGATGCATTTGCTTTTTCAACAATTTCTAAATCTTTAACATTACTTATATATGAAAAGGGATACTGTATTGTTTCATATAATTCGCTTTTTATTGCTTCAAGTGCAATTTCATGTTTATGGCTTGTTATTCCAATATGCCTAATTTCACCTTCATCTTTTAAATCTAAAAGAGTATCATAAATCTCATTATCTTCTGATGGTTTTGGTAAAAATGGAGGATCATGTAATTGGTATATATCAAGATATTCTGTTTGAAGATTTTCAAGAGATTCATTTAGATCTTTAAGTATACCCTCTTTTGTAAGTTCTTTTGTTTTACTTGCAAGAGTAATACTTTCTCTTGGATACTCTTCATTAAATCCTTTAAAGCCTATCCCAATCTTTTTTTCACTATCTGTATATAATCTTGCAGTATCATAAAAGTCCATACCTTCATGGTATGCTTTTTGTAGTAGATAAGTACTTTCTTTTACACTTACCCTTTGTATAGGCAGTGCTCCAAAACCATTTTTTTCTATGGTGATATTTGTTTTACCTAATGTAATTTTTCTCATTTTAACCAAGATTCATAATGTTTTTTTTTAATTAAATAATATTTTAATAAATAAAAATAGTTTTAAAGAATTTAAGTCCAGTTCTTTAATATTTTTTTTAAATCATGTATTAATTCTAAAATAAAAAATTTATAAAGAATTTTTATTTAAAAAAAGTTTTAGGTGTTTAAATTAGTTTTCCTAAAAAATTTTTATTTTTAGAAAATTTCTAATTTAATCCTTTTATAAAATTATATAATTAATTGAATATTTTTAATGTAGATATAATCTCACTTTCTACCTTGTTAAGATTTGCTTCATTTTTCTCAGATGTTGTAAATATTATATCATATTCACTTTCTCCATTTACAAATCCTATATCTCTGGTTATATTTCCATTAGCAGTATAAGTTACATTATATCCAGTGTGATTACCAAGTTTTGCTAAATCATTATAGGTAACAGTTCCTTCAATATTATATGCTATATTATTCACTGCTGCTTGTTGTAAATCTTCAATACTTGCACCGGCATAACCATTTTCAGATAGACTTGTAATAGCAAATTTTACAGTAACATTATCCTTTGAAACTTCTAAAAGATAGTCAGTATTATTAATTTTTTGATAATTATTAGGTATACTTACAGAATAATCAGTTACATTATAAGTAGTAAATCCAGAATCATTAGTGCTTATATTAGAATTACCAAATACTCCTATAATAATAATCACTATAAAAATTGCAAGTAAAATTAATCCCCCATATATTATTATACGTTTATTTTTTTCACTTACACTTGGAGTATTAATCTCTTTTTTAGAAGAAGGTTTTTCCTTAAAAAGATTACTTTTTTCTTTCTTTTCAACTTTATTAGCTTGTTGAACTTTTTTCTCAGTTGGTTGAATTTTTTTCTCAGTCTGTTGAACTTTTTTCTCAGTTTTCGGAACTTTTTTTACAGTTGGTTGAACCTTTTTTTCAGTATTTTTAGTTTTTTCATAGGTAAATATTCTTCCAAGACTAGTGTCTTTTTTAACATTACCTTTTTCTTTTTTTGCTTCTTTTTCATTTCTAAAAATACTATCCGGTGTCTTGTCATTAAGTATTATTTTCTCTTCAGGTAGTTTTGTATGACAATCAACACAGTATTCCTCATTATTAATATGTTCTTTACCACATTTTGGACAATATTTTGCCATGATATCCCTAATTAATCTGGTTTTTATTTAAATAAAATTTTAAATTAATTTTTAAACAAAAATATATTATTTTTACTATTAATTTAATATTATATTTTATAAATATATTATAAAACTTTTATTAAGTTTTTTGTATATATTAGTTTCTATTTTTTTTATTAATAATTAATCAGTAGAATGTTAAACTTCTCTTTAATTGATTAATATCCTTATTAAATGAATCTATATCATCAGATATGAATAAGAATGCATATTCTTTATTATCTTTAATAAAGCCTATTGTACGATATTCATAATTATCAGTACCCTCTTTACTTGTAACATCATATACTTTTACATTATTAACTTTTTGTGTTGTTGCCTTTTTAACTAAAGCTCCACTTCGAATATCTAATTCTTCTGTTGCCCCTTTTATCTCTGATAATTTTCGCCCTGAAGCCTTTGATTGATAAACACTTAGAAGTACTTTATGTTTATCTTCCTTAGATTTAAAACTACCAATAACATTTTGATCTGTAGTATTATATTTTTCCCAGGTAGATGGTAGTTTAAATGATATAACATTGTTTGTATATTCTCCTGGTTCTGCATTACTTACACTTAAGTAATTTAAGGAGTTTTCATCAATGTATTGGATTGTTACTGTTCCAACTATTGCAACTAGTAAAAGAACACTTAAAAAGAGTATTGCATTTTTATGAACATATCTAAAGGAATTTTTATCAATTTTATTATCATCATTATCTATATCGTCATTAAAAAGTTTTCCATTGAACAAACCTATAGATATTTTTTTCTTTACTTTCTGGATTTTTGTTTTTTCTTTATATTTTTTTAAGCTTTTTTTCTCAGAGCTATAATCATCATATGTTTCATCATCGTTGACTTCCTCTCTATCATAGTCATACATAGATTCTTGCCCTGAAGGATATCCTAGAATTGTTTCTGCATTTATATGGTCTAGGTTTTCTATTCCTTTTGTTATTATTTCTTCTAGGTTGTCGTTGTTTTCTGTTTGTTCTTGTGTGTGTTCGATAGGTATGTATTGGTCTTCGGTTTCTAGGTTTTCTATTTTTCTATTTCTTCTAGGTTGTCGTTGTTTTCTGTTTGTTCTTGTGTGTGTTCGATAGGTATGTATTGGTCTTCTGGTTCTAGGTTTTCTATTTCTTTTGTTATTATTTCTTCTAGGTTGTCGTTGTTTTCTGTTTGTTCTTGTGTGTGTTCGATAGGTATGTATTGGTCTTCTGGTTCTAGGTTTTCTGTTTGTTCTTGTGTGTGTTCGATAGGTATGTATTGGTCTTCTGGTTCTTCAGGTGTGTGTTCAACGTAAATGTATCCGTTATCTGGTTCTAGGTTTTCTGGTTCTTCAGGTGTGTGTTCAACGTAAATGTATCCGTTATCTGCTTCTAGATCTTCTGTTTCGGAGGGGATTGTTTCTTCTAAATAATAATTATCCTCAAAGATTTCATCTTGACTATGATCTACTATAATATAGTCATCATATTTTCCTTCAATTTTTTCTTGTAAACTAGGGTTTTTTTCATCTTCCCTATTTATAAAATTAGAATTTGATGTAGGTTCTCTTATAAATGCATTTAAAGTATCCTCTGCAATATCTTCATTTGTTTTAGTTTCTTCAGGTGTTTCTAGAAACTTTTCACTATCATGATTTGCAGATGATTTTAAAGTTGGTTTTTGCAAATTTTCAATATTATCATTTATTATTTCTTCTGAATTTTCGTCTTTTTCTAAAGCGTCTTTTAAATTTGCACCACATGATTTACAGGATGTCTCATCCTCATTATTTTCTGTTCCACATTCAGGACATTTAATCTTCAAAAAACAACACCATTTATTTATTTGATAATTTATTTTTCAAAAATTTTTTAGTAAGTGTTTTTATTTTATTGTTCATTTTATTTAAATACTATTTATTTTATTTTCTTTTTATTTTTTATCCATTCAAAATAGAATTTTCATTTTTTAATAAGTATTTTTTTAGTTTCTAATTTATTATATGTCTTTATTTTTATCTAGATTAGATTAGTATTTTTTTAATATTTGTAATACTTATGAAAATATGGGGTATTATAAAACAAGTTTGATTATTTAGGTAAAACTCCTTATTAATATTTATATTATTGTTTTAATAACAAATATAAATTA
Source organism: uncultured Methanobrevibacter sp. (assembly GCA_900314605.1). GTDB lineage: Archaea > Methanobacteriota > Methanobacteria > Methanobacteriales > Methanobacteriaceae > Methanarmilla. Next base: position 37,302 of record OMVX01000017.1, read on the forward strand.
TATGGATTTAAATTTAAATTTAAGAAAAAGTATTTTTTTGAATTTTAATAAATTGTATTAACATTATCCTTTTTGAAGTTTAATTAATTAAAAAAAGTTAATTCATAAAATTTTAATAAATAAAAATTAAATTAAAAATGCTATACAAAAAAATAAGATTTGAATTTAATGAGAATTATTTACGAACAATATTGTTTAGTACAATATATGCTCCAATAATTGCACTGAATGTAAATCCTATTAATCCTATTGCAGACATATCAAATATTTTTGGACCACTATTTGCTAAAATAGTAAATGATGAACCTATAAGTAAAGCAGAAAGAATTAAAGATGCAGAAATTTGGTTTTTAAAGTCTCTTAACTCTTCAAGTTTTATATTTATTTCTATTTCACCTTTTTCGATTTTAGCCATTGTAGAATTAATTCTTTCTGGCATGTCTTTAAGTAGGTGTTCAACTTCTAAAAGATAATTTAAACTTCCTGTTGCAACATTAACTGGATTAAATTTATGACGTATTAATCTTTTAGATAATTTTTGAAGTACTTCTGCTGCATTAAATTTAGGGTTTAAATTATAACCAATATCTTCAATAAGTGCACATCCTCTCCCAATCATAACAAATTCTCTTGGAAGTGTTACACCATGTTTAATCATAGTGTCTATTAATTTTTCTAAGACTCCGTCCATCTGATCTAATTCTGCTCCCATATATCTATTTAATAAATCATTAATATCCATATTTAATTCTTCAGTATCCTGTTCTGGAGTTAGAATTTTCATATAGATTAAGTGTTTAATAAGGTGATTTGGATTTCCATCAAATAAAAGGAGGATGAGCTGTGCTAAATCACTTCTAAAATCTTCATTTAAAATTCCCATCATTCCTAAATCAATAAAACAAGGTACACCATCTTCACCAATTATCATATTCCCTGGATGAGGATCTGCATGGAAAAATCCGTCAATCATTATCTGTTTAAAGTAAGCATTAACAATGTCATCTCCTAATTTTACATTGTCAATATTTTCTACTTTATTACCATATAATTCTGTTACATTATATCCTTTAACAAGTTCCATGTTAATGATTTTAGCAGTACATAATTTAGGATAAACTTTAGGATATCTTACATAATCTTCATTTTCAAAGTTTTTTGTGATTTTTTGGATGTTCATTACTTCTTCCATATAATCAAGTTCTTTGAAAATTGACCTTTCAAATTCTGCTATAATTGCAGGTAGGTTATAGGTTCTTGTACTTGTAATATATTTATCAGCTATTCTAGCTACTTTTTTCATTATTTTTACATCTTCTGCTACAGTATCATATGAACCTGGTTTTTGAACTTTAACTGCTACTTCTTCACCATTTTCTTTTAATTTAGCTTTATAAACTTGACCAATAGATGCAGACCCTAGGGGTTCATCATTAAATTCACTGTAAACTTCATCTAATGGTTGTTTAAGTTCTTCTTCTATAACTTTTTTTATTTCTTCAATTGGTGTAACAGGAGTATTATCTCTAAGTTTTGCAAGTTCATCTGCAATATCCTGTCCAACAAGATCTGGTCTTGTAGCTAATATCTGACCTAATTTAATAAAAGCAGGACCTAAATCTTCAAATGCTAATCGAAGATTAGTTGCATCAATATCTTCATCATATTCAGCATCAATACCTTTTTTACGTTTTCTTGAAGATTTGAATAATTTTCCTAGTTTATATTTTTTTGCAACAGCATAAATTTCTTTACTTCTTTTGGATTTTTCCTTGTTTTGATTTGTCATATGTACTGTTATTATTAAATAGTATTTATAAAAGTTTTGGATTATAATAAATATTATTGATTATTTTTCAACTTTTTGGTTAAGTATTATGAAAATTGCTTAAAAGTGAGATATTTTATATCTGTGCTTTATTTTAAAGCATTATTTTCTATTGGATTTATTCAATTTATAATTTCATCAAATTTATCTAAAAGGTCTAATATTTTATCTTTTTTAATAATACTATTTACCCAGTCTTCAGGTATATGCTCATATCCATAATAAATACCTGCAATTCCTCCACTGATTGCTGCAATTGTATCTGTATCTTCTCCTAGATTAGCAGCTTTTAAAACGGCATCCTTGTAGTTTGTAGTGTTTACCAGACTCCATAGTGCTGCTTCTAAACTACTTATTACATATCCTTTACTGGAAATATTGTCTCTACTTTCATCAAAAATAGATTTGTCTATTATTCTTCTAAAATGATTGTTGAATTCTTCCCTTTCATCTTTATCCTTGTAGTAGCCAATAATATTATCAATAGATTTACTTATAAGCTCTCTTAAATTTCCATCATTTTTAAGTAAATTACAGATTATCTCACAATAGATATGGCAGGATATTAAACTTCGTATGTGTGAGTGGGTTAATCTTGAAATATTATAGATAAGGTCTACATCTTCACTTTCTAAATGATCTTTAGGTCCAATATAGTATGCTATTGGAAGTATTCTCATAAGTGAACCATTACCATTATCCCTTTCTTTTTTACCACCACATTCTAAAGGAGCAATTCCAATTTCATAATTTGATAATCCTTTAATTGTAGTTTTACCTATATCAAAACATTTTCCATTTGGAGTGTATTCCCCATCATTATACCATTTAAGGAATCTGCTCATTATCTCATCATAATCAATTTCCTTTTTACAGATTATACTATCAATTGTACAAAGTATCATTGAACTGTCATCTGAAAAACTACCTTTAGGCTGGTTATATGTTCCATGACCTATCATATCATTTATTGGATATTCGTCAAGATCTTCTCTTTTTACAAACTCATAAGGAACACCTAATGCATCTGCCACTACAAATCCCATTATACCTTCTTTTGATTTCATACTTTCACCCATATAAATTTAAACCAATATTTATTAATCTTTTTTTTTAGTTTACAATTTTTTTAACAATCTTTTTATATTTTTATCTTTAAAAATTTTTTATAATATATTATTCATTTAACAATTTTTTAAATTTATATTTATTTTTTTTATGGTTTTAACAAATTTTATTAAATAGTATTTAGTAAATTATATTAGTGATATGAATGACTGACCCTAAAATAAAAAATATTTATTCTGTAACTGATGATGTTCCTCTTGAAGGTGATGTAAATTTATATACATTAGCAATATTTTCACCTGAAGACGGATTTTCTAAAGGTGATAAGGTAGCGGCATTCTCAATTGAAGATTATAATAAAATTGAAGATATGTCTATAGAGTTAACTCAAAAAAATCAGGAGATTCAAAATTTAAATGAAGTAGTTTCTAATCTTCAAGCACAAAATGATAATGATGTTAATCGTCAAGGTAGAGCTACTCAAGAAGAGTTAAGAGACCTTAAAAATGAGTTAATTCTTAAAGATAAGGAAATATATAATCTTAATAGTATAATTTCCCAGTTAAAAGACGAAAATAATAATGTTTTAAGTGAAAAAGATGAAGAAATATCTTCACTTAAAGATGAGATTGTTTCACTTACAGAACGTTTAACTGCAAATGCTAGTGATGAATTTTTACCAGATAATATTGCACAAAGTGATGAATTATATGCTCTTCAAAATAAGGTTAACCAGCGTAATGAATTATTATATGAGGTAACTGAAAATATTAACCAGACTATGGAAGAGGCAATATTAGAAACAGTTAAAGAAACCACTAAACTTGTTAATGCTAATAATAAATCTACCCGACAAAAAATTAATAATGTTGTTGATAAAACTGAAAAAGAAGTTACTGAAAGAAATAGGGCTATGGCTAGTAATATTAATAATATGGTTGACAGTATTAATGAGGAAATTAGGAGTGTTAGTTTTTGGAAATTACTTTTCAATAGGAAAGATATTGAAATTAAAATACCAACTAGTGATTTAAATAAACAGGTTAAAATTAATATGCCTGATGATATTATTGAAGATAAAGAAGTTAATGTTGATGTTTTAAAAATTAAAAATGAACATAGAATTGATAACTTAAAACAATTATGGATTGAAACAGAACATGAACCATTGGAAAACGAACCTATAGATGTTGATCATATTACTAGAAATGAATAATATATTAACTTGTCAGATTATCATATTAAATAAGTAATATTTTACTTATTTAACATTTTTCTATTTTTAGGGTTTAGCCATTTTTTTTTAATTCATATTTCTTTTTTTTAGCTAGTTTTTAGTATTAGGAATACTTTCATGAGTATTTTGTCTAGTCCATTTAGGACCAAAACTTTTATACAAATTATATGCTGATTTTTTTGTTTTAGCACTTAGTTTATAATTAAGTTTAACAATTAAACTAATACCAGCAAATTTAGTTATAAAATATTTTAAAGAATTCCAATCTGTTGGAACTTTACACCTTCCCCCTTTATTATAGCTTCCATATGAGTTACTAACTAAAATTTTCTTACCATCTTTACTTACATCAATGATAGAAACATAATGATCAGGTAAATTAGCAATTAATGCACATCCCGTTTTTCCTAATAGTCTTACAGCTTTATCAATAGATTTTCTAGTAAAATAACTTGCTTTAAAACCAGTCTTTTTTATAGCTGCTTTAAGTTGTGGAATATTAACTCCACGTACATCTCGTGTTTTTATCTGGAAGTAATATTCAGAATAATAGTTTCTTAATGCTAAACTGCACATACTAGCTGATGTAGGCCCACAGGTATATTCTGTATGTTGAACAGCACGAACCTCACAATAAGTATATGATTTTCCCTTAAGATTTGCAGTTACCCATTTAGGTTTTTGATTATATTTATTTTTTGTAACAAGCCATTTATTAAGTTCTCTTTCAATTACATTCCATTTTTCACGTTTTATAATATGATTTATATTAGGGCATGCTTTTGATTTAAACATAGTATATTTGGATAATTTTCCATATAAATACAAAAAATAACTATCTCTTTTTATTTTTTTCTATTTTTTACATTTATACAGAGATTTTTATATTAAATTTTAAAGTTTTTTCTTTAAATATATTTTAAAAATCGTTTTTTTAGTATTTTTATATTATATATCTCTTAAGTAGTTTATTTTAAAAAAGTAGTTAATTGAATAAGTTAATTGAATATATTTATTATTATGTTTTTTTTTTTTAAAAAATAGTAATGCCAAACCCTTTCCTACTTATTTAGTATTTCCTTTTAAAAATGTTTGTTATATCTTCTTTTTCTATTTTACAGCTACCACGATATTCGGCTTTTTCACCTGCATGTTCTAATTTTTTTATACCAATACGAAGATTTCCAAGTCTATATGCATTTTCACTAATATCTGCAAGTAGATTATCACTTATCACTCCCGGATAAAAGCCAAGATCACATCTTTGCTTTAAAATACTGTAGACTTCTTGGTGTGTGTAGAAAGGAAAACGTATTTCTATTGGTAGATGTATTGTTGATACATTCAAATCGGTAGCATTGATTTTTCTCTCTGAGCTTATTGCAATTACTGATATTTCCACATGGGGATATTCTTCATGTGCTCTTAGTAATGTATATAAGGTTCTATTTAATTCTATTGGAGTTTTTATATTGTTAAATTCATCTAGTGCAACTATTAAAATTAGTTTTTTTTCAATTAAATAGTCCATTATACGATTGTAGAAGTTATAGGTATTTAAACTTGCAATATTTTCATGAAATAGTTCAAGGTATATTTTTGAAAATATCTGGTATTCTGTTCTATGTAGTCTGCAATTTATGTATACTGTAAATACATTGGGAAATCTTTCAGAGATTAGTTGAAAATATCGTTTCAGTGTACTGGTTTTTCCAGTTGCATTTCTACCTTTAAGTAGCATGTGGTAGGGTGCACGATTATGTTCAACTCTTCTTGAGTGAAATGCCATTGTATCTAGTTGATGGTTTCGATATTGGTAGAATTCAGGTATATATTCTGTTGTAAAAACTTCTCTGTTTTTAAATATACTTCCTTCTTCTTCAATAAGATCGAATATAGTTTTCTGTTTCATTTTAACCTCCCTTAAATCTTTTTTACATTAAAAGTTTTCATCATAAATTTATTTAAAAAGATTCCAAGAGCTTATGGAAACTAATATTTATTTATATTATCTGTGAAGGTTCATATTTTTAAAGTATTTATTAGCTGTAAAGCTACTATTTTTATTCATTTTTTCTATTATTCTGATTTATAAAGTTTATTTTTCCTCTATTATAATTTTATATGGTATTTTTATATTTTATAATGGTATTTTTATTTTTTTATACCAAATATTTATTTTAAATATTTTTTTAAATATTTCATTCTATTTTTTCAATATTTAAGTATTATTTCAATACAAGATTATAGAAAAATTTTGTTTTTATTTATTTTCATTTTTAATTGTTACTTAAATTTTCATATTATAGTTAATTTAAAATAATAATTTAAACATAAATTAAATTAATATAATAAACCTGCAAAAATTTTTACTAATTATGGGTTTATGAATATTATTTGCTTATGGTGATTTAATGGAAAATAGGGCTAAATTAGCTTTAGAAGATGGAACTATCGTAAAAGGTGAATCCTTTGGTTATGAGACTACCAAGATTGGTGAAGTTGTATTTTCAACTGGTATGGTAGGATACACCGAATCATTAACAGATCCTTCATTTAAGGGTCAAATTTTAATGTCAACATACCCTTTAGAAGGTAATTATGGTGTGTCTGAAGACCATTATCAATCTGATAGTATTCAGGCTGATGGATTTATAGTAAGAGAAGTTTGTAAGAAACCTTCAAGATATACATACCAGAAAACTTTAAATGATTTTCTGAAAGAGTATGAAATTCCTGGTATTAGTGGAATTGATACTAGAGATTTAACTTTAAAAATAAGAACTGAAGGTTCAATGAAAGGTGCATTAAGTACAGAAGATATTAGTGATGAGGAACTTTTAACTCTTGCAAGAGAACAGAAAAGTATTGTAGATAGAGATCTTGTTCCTGAGGTTTCAATTAAGGATACTCAAGTTTATGGTGAAGATAATAAGTATAAGGTAGCTATTATTGACTGTGGTGTTAAAGAAAGTATAATAAATGATTTTCTTAAAAGAGATTTAGGTGTTGTACGTGTACCATATAATACTAGTTATCAGGAGATTTTAGATCATGATGTTGATGGTTTACTTGTTTCCTGTGGTCCTGGTAACCCTGCAAGATTAACTGAAACTATTGAGAATGTTTCCCATCTTACAAATAGACTCCCTATTTTCGGTATTTGTATGGGTCAGCTTGTTATTGCAAAAACATTTGGTGCAAAAACATTTAAAATGAAATTTGGTCATAGGGGAGGAAATCAACCTGTAAAAGATTTAAAAACAGGTAAAGTATATATTACCAGTCAAAATCACGGATTTGCTGTTGATGCAGATTCACTTAAAGGTACTGATTTGGAGCTTGCTCAGATAAGCTTAAATGATGGAACTCCTGAAGGATTTGTTCATAAAGAGTTGCCTATTAAAACTATTCAGTATCACCCAGAAGCAACTCCAGGTCCAACTGATACAAATATTTTATTTGATGAATTTAAGGAAACTATTATAAATTACTAAATTAAGATTTTTACGATTATAAAAGAGTGATAAAATGCCTGTGGATAAGGATATTAAAAAAGTACTAATTATTGGTTCTGGTCCTATTCAAATTGGTCAAGCTGCAGAATTTGATTATTCTGGTTCTCAAGCATGTAAGTCTTTAAGAGAGGAGGGTATTGAAACTGTTTTAGTTAACAGTAATCCTGCAACTATTCAGACTGATATGGATATGGCAGATGTTGTTTATACAGAACCTTTAACTCCAGAACTTGTTAAAAAGATTATTGATAAAGAAAAGGTAGATGCAATACTTCCAACTATGGGTGGACAAACAGGTCTTAATATTGCAACAGGTCTTGGAGAGAAAGGATTACTTGATGGAATAAAGGTTATTGGTTCTGATGTTGAAACTATTGCAAATGTAGAGGACCGTGACCTTTTTGCATTATTTATGGATAAGCTTAATGAACCTATACCAAAATGTCATGCAGTTGAATCTATTGATGAGGCCCTTGAAGCTATTAAAGATATTGGTTATCCTGCAATTGTAAGACCAGCATTTACCTTAGGTGGTACTGGTGGAGGAATTGCAAATAATGAAGAAGAATTAATTCAAATCACCCAGCATGGATTAGATATGAGTTTTATTGGTCAGGTTTTAATTGATGAATCTGTTCTTGGTTGGAAAGAATTTGAATATGAGGTTATGCGTGATAAAAACGATACTTGTATTATTGTATGTAATATGGAAAATATTGATCCTATGGGTATACATACAGGGGAAAGTGTTGTTGTTGCACCTGCACAGACTTTAGAGGATAAGTATGCACAAAGATTAAGAGATGCATCTATTAAAATCATCAGGGCTTTAGGTATTAATGGTGGATGTAATATTCAGTTTGCAGTTAATCCTGAAACTGGAGAATATAAGGTTATTGAGGTTAACCCTAGGGTAAGTAGAAGTAGTGCACTTGCAAGTAAAGCAACTGGTTATCCTATTGCAAAAATTTCATCAAAAGTAGCATTAGGTCTAACATTAGATGAGATTAAAAATGATATTACAAAAGAAACTCCTGCATCATTTGAACCAAGTATTGATTATGTTGTAGTTAAAGTTCCAAGATGGCCATTTGACAAATTCAAAGGTATTAGCCGTGAGATTGGTGTACAGATGAAAGCTACTGGAGAAGTTATGGCTATTGGAAGAACCTTTGAAGAAGCATTCCAGAAAGCTTTAAGATCTCTTGATTTAGGTTTTGATGGTTTTGAGGATATAGAATATACTAAGGAATCTCTTGAACATCCTGATGATGAAAGATTTATGGCACTTTATTCTGCTATAAAAGATGGTATGGATTTAATGGAATTATCAAATTTAACTCAAATAGACACATTCTTCCTGGATAAAATAGAAAATATTGTAAACTTTGAAAAGGATCTTAGTTTAGATAAACTTAAAAGTGAAGAATACTTTAGACGTGCTAAACAGTTAGGGTTTACAAATAAAAGACTTGCAGTAATCCTTGGTGTTGATACTGATGAGATTAATAAAATCCAAGAGGACCATAATATTATTACTCACTATAAAATGGTAGATACCTGTGGTGGAGAATTTGCAGCTAAAACACCATACTACTATTCCTCCTATGATAGAGGAGATGAGTTAACTGTCCAAACAGATAAGAATAAGAAGATTATTATTATTGGTGCAGGTCCTATAAGAATAGGTCAGGGTATAGAATTTGATTACTGCTGTGTACATTCTTCTCTTGCACTTAAAGATCAGGGTATAGAAACAATCCTTATTAACAATAACCCTGAAACTGTAAGTACAGATTATGATATTTCTGATAAACTCTTCTTTGAACCATTAAGCTATGAAGATGTAATGAATATTATAAAAAGAGAAAAGCCTGATGGTGTTATTGTACAGTTCGGTGGTCAAACATCAATTAATCTTGCAGTACCACTTGCAAATGCAGGTGTAAAGATTCTTGGTACTCCATATGACAGTATTGATATAGCTGAAGACAGGGATAGATTTTCACAATTATTATCTAAATTAAATATTTATCAGGCACCATTTGGTATAGTACACTCATACGAGAAAGCTAAAGAAGAGGCTAATAGAATTGGTTATCCAGTTCTTGTAAGACCATCATATGTTATTGGTGGCCGTGCAATGGAGATTGTCTATGATGATAGTGAACTTGAAAAATACATGAAAGAAGCAGTTAAGGTTTCACCAGAACATCCTATTTTAGTAGACAAATTCCTTGAAGATGCAATTGAACTTGATGTTGATGTTTTAGCTGATGGTGAAGATGTATTTATTGCAGGAATAATGGAACATATTGAAGAGGCAGGTGTACACTCAGGAGACTCTGCATGTGTAATACCTCCACATATTGTACCTAAACATTTAATTGATGAGATTAAAGAAAACACCCGTAAAATTGCACTTGAACTTAATGTTGTAGGTTTAATGAATATTCAATATGCAGTAAAATTAGATACTGAAATGGTATATATTATTGAGGCTAATCCTAGAGCAAGTCGTACTGTTCCATTTGTAAGTAAAGCTATTGGTGTACCTATTGCAAAAATTGCAACACTTTTAATGACAGGTCATAAACTTAAAGACTTTGGTCTTACAGATGAAATTAAAATTAACCACGTTGCAGTTAAAGAATCAGTATTCCCATTTTTAAAATTATCTGAAGCTGATACTATACTTGGTCCAGAGATGAAATCTACTGGTGAAGCGATAGGTATAGATGAAGATGTAGGTATGGCATTCTATAAATCACAATTGTCTGCAGGAATGGATTTACCACAAAAAGGTAAGATTTTTATCAGTGTACGTGATAAGGATCAAAAGAAAGTTCAATCTATTGCTAAGAAGGCACATAATCTAGGATTTGAACTCTGTGCTACTCGAGGTACAGCTGAGGCTATAAGGGATGTACCTGTTGAAAAAGTTAAAAAGGTTTCTCAGGGAACCCCTAATATTAGAGATCAGATATTGGATAATAAAATAGATATGATTATCAATACCTCTTATGGAAAACAGGCTGCTCGTGACGGTTATATTATTAGGCGTCTTGCAATTGAACTTGGTATTCCATATGTAACTACTTTAGCTGGTGCAAGAGCTGCACTTTATGCTATTAAATCTGCAGTAGATGCTGATATTAATGTTAAATCATTAAACGACTATGCTGGCGGAAACTTTGATATGGACTTAAAAGGTTAAATCTATTATTAACCTATTTTCCATTTTTTTTTAAACAGCTTTTATATTTTTTCTAGGTTTTATTTTTTATTATTTTTTTTAAATAGAGTTATTATTTTTTTTAGGCATTATTTTTTATTATTTTTTTTTTAAATAAGGTTATTTTTTTTAGTTTTTATTTTCAATTATTTTTTTAAACAGCTTTTATAATTTTTTTCATTTTTTTATGGTGTTTAAATCTTTTTTTTAAAGTAAATAATGATTATTTAAATCTAAATTTTATAATACTTTCAGTTAATAAAATAGTAATTCAATATTTTTATCTAATAATTAAAGGTATTTTCATAATCTTTATAAATAATATAACATAGAGTATCTATAGTTACTAAATTATATGGATTAATTATATTTTTTTTAGTAACTACAAGAAGGTATTTTATACCTATTTATAATTCGTATGGGTTAATTTAAGTGTAATTTAACTTATACATTTGTATTTAACTGTTGCTAATTATAACAGCAGTTTATTTAAATACATAGATTTTATGGAGGAATATATATGAGAAGTATAAATAAAATCTTATTTATTGGTATGTTTATATTTTTACTTATGGGTGCTGTATGTGCTGCAACTGATATAGATTCATTAAAAGCACCTAAAGGTTTTTCTGAAATTAAAAATGGAACTGCTACTTTTGAAAAAAATAATGAAAAATGTATTTTATATATAGATAAAATTGATAGTAAAGAGTTCCAAGACTTTTTATCTAAACACAAAGATCATATTAAATATGAAGAACTTGGTAATGATACTTATTCTTATACAGATGAAGACAATAGCAATTCTGGAGCAATAGAAAAAGTTAAAATTGATAATGCTGATTATGTTGTCTATACTCAATTTGAAGGTAAAAAAGAATTATCTAAAAAGGAATTAAAATTCTCTAAAAATGTTTTAATATTGTTTAATGAGGCTAACAATTTAAAAGCTGAAGCTGGTTTAAAAGAATCACTTAAATAGATACTTTTTAGATTATAGTGTAGAGTATAATATATGTTTTAAATATTATCTACACTATTATTTTTTTTATTTTATTTTGTAAAATTCTGTTCAAATAAAATTAAAACTATAAAATTCTGTTTTTATATATTTAAATTAATTTTCAAGTATAATTACTTAGTTTTTCTCAATTGGATTATTATTTAACTATTTTTAGCTATATAGTTCCTGTGAAAAAATTTTTTAGTTTAAGGTACTGCTATTTCTTCTGTTTAATGTCTTATTTTTCTTTTTTAATCAAGTTTTTCAATTCATTAATTTCATCTTTCAACTCTTTATTTTCTCTTTGAACAGTTTTTAATTCATTATATCTTCTGTTTTCTCTTCAATATTTTTATTAATTTCTTCTTTAGTGTCTTTATCTTCTTTTTCTATCATACGATCTGTTAAAAATGAGGCCATTGATGCAGTAATTGTAGAAAATATGAATATTCCAATTAAAATTAAAATAATCGCTAAAATTTTTTCATTATAAGTTATAGGGGTTACATCACCATATCCTACTGTTGTTAATGTAACTATAACAAAATAAAAATCATCAAATCCATTATAACTTGGACCATAAAGGTCGAATAATAATGTGAAGATTATTATAATAGTAAGTATTACTCCAAATATTTTATGTAGCCCTGTTTTTTCACAAAATTTTCTAACAAACTTTACTCTTACAGGTAAAAGTAATATTCTACTTAATTCAAACAGTTTAAAGAATTTTAATAGTCCAAAACCAGGCATAAATGTAAATAATATAAAGTCATATGGTATAGAAGCTATTAATCCTAATATATTAAAGGGTTTTAGTATAAATTCTTTTTTTGATGGGGTATGATAGAGGGCTCTTGCATATTCTGCTAAAAGCATGATACAAACTATTAAATCAAAATATTATATTCCGATTATAATATCTTTTGGAAGTTGAAATATTATAGCACTAATAATCAGTATCATATCAAAAATTATTAAACCATTAAAACCGTAATAGATAATTTGTGATTTAAAATTTATCTCTCTACCTGCTATTTCCATTATTAATCATCTTCCCTAATGATATTCCTAAATTTATATGGATTTATTCTCATAATTTCTTTTTAAAATTTATAAACTAAGGTTATTAACTTATGTTAAAGATATTATTAAATATTTTTGATATACTATATTTTAAAACGGATAAAATTTATTCTAATGTTTGTTACTTTTTAAATCATCTTAATCATATGGAACTAAACTTTATAATTAAATGGTAATTTATTTATTTATTTTTCATTCGCAATTAAAATCTTAAATAGGGTTATTTTGTCTTTTATAGGGTTTATTATCTATTTTTAGATTTGCCAATATTTATAAATGTAGATTTATCAATATTAATTAACTTAGCTAATATTGAGGCTAAAACATCATATTAATCACAAAATTTATATATTGAATTAATTATACCAACTTTTATATATTTATTGAAGGGAGGTGAAAAGTATGGGTTTATTTAATTCAATGTTAAATACTGCTGCAGGAATGTCAAATGCAGCTAGACAACAAAGGGCAATTCAATTAAATCAAATGGGAGTAGAATTAGTCCAATCTTTTCGTTATGAAGAGGTGCTTCAATATTTTTTAGAAGCTCATGAACTAGCTCCTAATGACCCTAGAATAAAACAGAATATTGATTTATGTTATCAAGCTTTAAAAATGATTGATGAATATTAATAACTTATTTTTTTAATTTTGCTTATATTTTTTTATTAAGTTTTTTAATTTATTAATTTTATCTTTTAATTCTTTATTTTTATCTTTTAACAGTTTTTAATTTATTATTAGGTTAAATCTTTAAGAGACCTAAATTTTTAATATATTGAATAAATGAATTAGTAGGTAAATAAGATATGTATTTTTTAATCATCAATTTTTTTAGTTTCATTACAGTCTTTATTAAATGTACATATATATTTGTTTTTTTTAGTGTCCTTAATTAAAATTCCATCACAGTTAGGATTAGGACATTTTTCGACATATTTATAATCTTCTAGGTTAACCCAATAGGGTCCTCCATTATAATGATAGGAGTCCTCTAGATGCTCACTACATCTAACATATTTTGTGTGCCTTTTATTATTTTGGACAATAGTTATTTTTCCCTCATTACAATAAGGACAATTAATATTAGTTTTTCTATATTCAAATTCTTTTTTAGGTTCATCTTCTTTAATATAGAAATTTTCATCTAAATTTTCATCAATACGTATAAAAGAAGATTTAAGATTATGATCCTCTATCAATTCCTTAATAAAAGGGGATTTATCCATATTTGGATATAATAAATAAACATTATTTAATGTTCTGGTTAATGCAACATATAGTAATCTTCTTTCTTCTGCATATAGATATTCTTCTTTTTCTTTAAGAAAATAAAGTATGGAGTCATCTTCTATTTTATTTGGAAATCCACTAAAACCATCTTTTAAATTAAGAATAATAACTTCATCATATTCTAAACCTTTTGCTTTATGTATTGACATAAAAGTAATATCTAATTCTGGTTTTATTAAACATGTAATTTTAGTACCGTCTTCTGATTTAAAAATAATATTATTATTAATAAAATCATCAATATCATTATTATTCCGTCCTAATAATAAAATTTTAGCTTTTTCTTTTTTAGGATTTCTTTTAATAATTTTATCGATGATTGCATATAATTTCAAAACTTTATTTCTCTTAGGAGTCACTAAATATTTAGTGATTTTTATAGGTCCGGAATTATTTTTTTTCACTGATTTTAATTTCTTTTGTTCCTGTTTTTTATTTTTTAAAATAAATTCAGAAGCAATGTTGTTAAGTATATTATAATTTCGTCGATTTTCTTCAATTTTAATTAACTCAGGATTAGGGAAATATTTATCAAAATTAATAAATAAATTCATATCCGAACCATTAAACCTGTAAATTGATTGCCAGTCATCACCAACAATAAATATTTTAGCATTTGTAATTTTTTGAAGTTCTTGTAATAAGAATGCTCTTACTGGATTAATATCCTGATATTCATCAACCAATATATAATCATAAGATTTATTATATTTTTTTCTTTGAAGATATTCTAATGCTAAACTTATTTGCCTATTGTAACCTATTTCTTCTTCGTTTAATTTACAGTATTTATCATAAATATCACTTACAATATCTAAAAATAGTTCCTGCCGTTTTCGTTTATATCCGTCCCTTTCAGATTTATTCTTATCCTTAAATGTATCTAATTTATTTTTCTTTAGATTTTGAGCTTCAAATATATTTATAAAATTCATTATTAATTCATTGAAATTTTTGAAGTCTTCTATTCTTTTTGTATTTTTCAATACTTCTAAAATTTCTTTCCGGTCCATCTGTCCTATTTTAACATTATTTTCTTTTAATTTTTCTTCCAATTTTTCTAAAAGTTCACCTTCGGCTAAGTAATAATAATAGGTCGTAAGTAATTTGGAGTCCTGTTTTTTATGAAAATTTATTTTACGATTAATCTGATCTTCATAGTCCTCTCCCAGCCATTTTTCATTATTCTGCCTACCAATACCAAAATGCTCTAAATAGATATCATATTCAGGTAGATAAAAATCCGGTCGATAAGGAGTCCAGTCTTTTTTTTCATTAAAAAATTCGCTTATCCAATCATCTTTTGATTTAAGATTAATTAATGAAAAATAATTTCCAGAATATAAAAAGTGATTTTGAATAAATTCTATAAGTTTGAAATCATATAATTTTTCATATTCATATTCAATTTCGTGCATAAATAAATAATTTGCAATTATCAATTCTCCTATACTTTTTACAGTCTCCCCTTGCATTGTTCGTTTAACTTGTCCAGATTCATAATACTTTTGCTTCAAGGTTCTTAAATCTTTTTCTTTTTCATAAGACAATAATTCATTATAAGTTTTATAATCTTTTGTATCTGCAGGAGGGTTAATATAATAACTGAAATATTCGATTAATTTTGATAATTTATTATCATCAATTAAGTTTTTAGAATAATTTTGCACCGTTTTTTTTAAATTGTCTCCTCCCATTACTTTATCGTATCCACAATCTTTAATAATTTTTCTACAAAATTTATGAAATGTACAGGCTTCAACTTTATTATTTTCATCTAAACCTTCATTAACCTTCTCAGATAGGTCTAGGGATCCTTCGTAACTATAAGATAAACATAAAATCTTTTTTGGAGATACACCCTTTTTTTCAATTAGATACTTAACTTTTTTTTGTATAGTGAATGTTTTCCCAGTACCTGCTCCAGCTATAACTTTCATATTTTTCTCATCTAAAACAATGGCTCTTTTTTTATGATAGTCGGATATATCACTAAAAAAGTCTTTATTCTTTTCAATTTCCTTATCTAATTTGGTTTCATTTAATTTTTTTATTCTATTAGATTTTTTATCACTTAAATTTTTATAATTTTTTAAATCATCATAAGTTTTTCTAAAGTCAGTTATAACTTCCTTTTCGTGCCTAATCTTATCTTTTAAAAACTTAGGAATACTATTTATTTTAGATAATTCTTTATCTAATTGTTCATATTCTTTGATTATTTTTTCTCTTTTAGCATAATTTATAAATTCACAGGTTTCTAAATCCTTATTAAATTGTTTTATTTTTTTAATTTTATTATCAATAAATATAATGTCATTAAAATGAGTCAAATATTTTTTAAACAGTACAATATCTTCTTGTGTTGATTCGTCAAATTCTTTTTTAATTTTATTATATATTTTTAAGTATTCTTCTTTTGATGTAATCATCTCGGAAATACCTTTTTCATTAAAAATTTTCACTTTTGAAATTAATAAATCAATTTCTTTTTTTGTTTGGCCTTTATAGTTTTCTTTATATGTATTCATTAGCTTATACAGATTCTTATTTTGGATTTTAATAATCTCTTCTGGTTCCAGTTCATTATTTTCTTTTTTTGAATTTAATATATTAAATATATCTTGAGGGGAGTAATCATCTATTTTTTCTATATCTCCTGGGGATTTTAGTAACTCCTCAGCTATTTTATTTCTTAATACCTTATCTCTTTCAAAATTAAGTTCAGAGTTTATACCAAGAATATAACACAAGTCACTGTTGTTAAATTCTTTTAATTTATTTTTAATATGTTTCTTATCTTTTTGACTAGGGGTTATTCTTTTTTTATTAACAATATCATTATTATTTATTCTTCTATTTTGAGAAATATATAAAAGATGGTCTATAACTATTTTAACTTCCACATAATAATTTTTATTGAAAAATTTTGTTTTTTTTAAAGATTCATCATATTCCCAGTTAATTTTTTTAACTTTTTCAAGTATATCATATAAATAACGTTCAATATGATTATTATTTGGTCCATTATTAATCTCATATAATATTTTTAATATAATATATAATGCATCTTCTTTAGTTATTGTGTTAATTTCAATATCTCTTTTTAATATACCTTTAAAATCAATTATTCCTGTTGGTGTAATCGTAATATATTTATTACAAATATATTTTATTCTATTTTTTATATTATCCAAACAATCACCATATTTTTAATAATTAATTTTCATTTGTTAATAAATAAATATTTTATTTATATATTTAATTTTTTTCATATATTCCTTCTTTGAGGATTTAAATAACTCTAATTTTATATAAACTTATTTTTCTCTTATTAATTATTATTATTCAAAAAATAAATATTTTTCTATATACACATTTTTTTCATTATTCTATCAAATTTCTGTTTTTATTTTTAAAAAACTTAGCTTGTGTGATATTTATAATAGTTTTCTAACTATTTTTTTAGTTACAATTCTTTTTTTAATTTACAAAAATTTATTTTATTATAGAAAAGTAAACTAATATTTTAATTCATATCAATATAATATAAAATCTTTAAATAAGATTACCACAATTTTAACAGATATTGGATAAAACTTTTATTAGTTTAAATAACATATATACTCTAATAGAAATTATTTTTTTAAAGATGATTATAAGGTAAAGAATATGGATTTTTCAGTTACTAATTTTAATGTTAGGTTAAGAAGTATTAAATTAGGTGAACTTCTTGTTGCTATTATTGTAGCTTCTTTTATCTCAATAATTTTAGCAACATTCATACCTGAATATTCACAGTATGATGATTTGTTTATTTTAACTATGCATATATTATTACTTGCATTTTTCATATATGCACTTAGAGGAACATGTGGTTTAAAAGATGATATTAAGGATATTTTTAAACCTTCAAATAAAAAGGAAATATTATATTTGTTTGTATTAAACTTCTTTTTTGCATTTATTTTTATTGCATTTATTGCAGTATTCGGTATATTATTAACATCTGTGGATCCATCCTCTTCTGTAACATTGGATCTTTCTACTGTTGATGTAGGGCCTATTTATTACTTTTTAGATTTACTTACAGGGATTATTGGTGCACCATTAATTGAAGAGTTAATATTTCGTGGTGTAATATTTAATCGTTTAAGACTTAGAATTGGACTTATTTGGGCTATGGTCATATCTTCAATTTTATTTGCATTATTACATGATCCTGATACAATGATTAGTGCATTTGTATTTGGATTGTGTATGTGTATATTATATTTAAAAACTGATAATATTTTTATTCCAATGACTGTCCACTTTTTAAATAATCTTTTCTCTTATGGAACTGACCTTCTACAATTAAATGGATTTTTATTTAGTTCTCCATTTGCTATTATAATATTTATAGCATCTCTTTTATCTCTTATAGGAATTATTTTCTATTTATATAAGGGTATAAAACAAGGACGTACAGAAGATATATAATATTATCTTCTTTTTTAAATTTTTAAACATATAACACTGCTAGAAACTTAAGCAAAAATTGATTATATGTTAACATTGTTATATTTTTATTTTAGAAAATTTTTTATACTTTTATTTGCAAATAGTGTTATT